>CANJNU010000130.1 GCA_947475645.1 Bacteriovoracaceae bacterium
ACCTCGCTTCGAGCAAAGATGGGATCGAGACTCTCGGGGCTACAAAATGTGGCCCAAGCGATTGAAAGACACAATTTAGTCAACGCGCAGCTGTCTTCAAATATTGAAGATGCTGATATGGCGTATGTGGTGAGTGAACTGGCAAAAGAGGAAACCGTATTTCGCAGTGCACTAGCAAGTGCGAATAAACTCATCCATCCTACACTTCTCGACTTTCTGAAATGATAGCATTTGAATGGTTTTAAGCGACGCATCCAGTAAAAAGTTGCAACTCACATGGCGTTAGTCTATGAACGGACGCAGTAACGGATTACTTGTTGTACCTAGAATGGAGATCGGAAGTTATTTATGTTAGTTTTAACCCGAAAACTGGGTGAGAGCATTGCTATAGACGATCACATTAAGATTGTGGTCGTTCAGATTAAGGGCAAACAGGTTCGATTGGGCATTCAAGCGCCCAAGGAAACCAAGATTCACCGCGAAGAAGTTTACACAGCGATTCAAGATCAAAATAAAGAGGCCGTTAAAGCCCCTATTTCCGTCTCGCAGGTATCTAAAGTATTAAAGGGTTGAAGCGAAGCTCGTTTTGAGATTCAGTAGAGAACAGGTAGAGCATTAAACTAAAATCCGAGGGGATGAGCGTGATCGTAAAAACAGGACGTTTTGGACAGCTCACTGTAAGTGAAGAAGAAATCATCAGAATTCCTATGGGAATTCTGGGTTTTCCGGAATTGACCGAGTTTTGCTTGGTTGATCCGGGTGACGATACACTGATTCTTTGGCTACAATCGATGCAGGACTCGGCAATTGCCTTTCCTTTGCTTGAACCGAAAATTTTCAAACCCGATTACTCAGCGCGTCTTTCTGCAGCAGAGTTAAGAGAGCTGAAGCTCGCTAATATTAGCCAGTCGGCAGTATTTAGTATCCTCACGATTCCAGCGGATGTCATGGAAATGACTGCAAATTTGAAGGCGCCACTGGTGATTAATTTGAAGGATCAATTGGCTCGCCAAGTTGTACTTCAAGAGAACGAATATACTGTGAAGCACTTGATGTTTAAGGAGCTCAGGCAGCACTTAATCACCATTGAGTCTCATCGTCGACTGGGTCGCGACACGCAGGGAGAAGAAAACCTTCCTCCTCAGGTCACGCCGGTTGCGATCAAAAACATTCCGCCCTCGATGACTGTAAAAAGTCTTCAGGGTTGAGATCTGGCCTTTTTCGCCATTTGTAAGTAGGCGAGCGCCTCGCGGTCTTTTGGGTCGATCTCTGTGATCGATTCCCATTCGAGTTCTGCGTCGAGAACGTTACCCTGACTGTAGTGAAGAAGTCCAAGCTGAATGCGCGCTGGAATGAATCGCGGTTGTTCGTGTTTAAGCTGCTTCAACTCCTGCATGGCACGAGAAAGAAAGCCCTTCTTTGCGTAAGCCTTAGCGAGGCGAATTCGAATATCGAGAGCCGTGGGATCAAGGCTTGCTGACTTTGCGTATTCTTCAATGGCCTCGTCGTAACGACGGTACCGAAAGTAAAGATCGGCAAGTTCAAGGTGTTTCACTGCAAATTTACGGTCGATTCCGAGATCCTGGCCCGTGCGTTTGTGGGCTACGGATTGGTTCGCAACTTCAAAGACACTTTTTGCTTCGTCGTACTTTCCAATATCGTTGTAGAGCACGGATAAGCAGATCGCTGCATCGGTATGGTGCGGATCGATGGCGAGAGACTTTTTTAGGTATTCGACCGTTGGCCCGATTTTTCCCTGAAAATAGTTTAATACGCCCATCAGGTAGTGCACATCCGCACCCTGCGGCTCTTGAGCTAACCGAACGCGTATCAACGACTCGGCTTTTTCAAACTCCCTGTTTTGAAGCAGGTCTTGAATGTGCCGATCCGAAGAAGGATTTTTGTTTGGGCTAAGTTCCATCATTTGGGTTGAGAGGGGGTAATCTTCTCGAGTTTGCTTTGAGCTATCTTTGCAGAAGGGGTGTCACCGAACTGGTCAATTACTTTTTGATAGCGGGGTTTTGCAGCGCCAGTCTCCTTTGCGCGCACGTAGAAATCTCCAATGTAGATTTCTTTCTCGGCCAGTAAGTTACGTGCGTCCAGAAGATCTACCTTTGCGTCTTGAGTTTCCTTAGCATCGGGAAAGCGACGAATGAGCTGCCCAAAGGCATCAGCCGCTTTAGTGGCCGACGCAATATCGCGAGAGACCGGCCGAGGCGTATCATTTAAGTACGACTTGCCAATGCGAAACATCGCATAGGGCGTGCGCTCGTTCTTCGGATGCAGGTCACGAAAGTTCTCGTAAGCCAGGGCGGCGTCTCCAAAAAGCTCTTGCTCGAAGAGAACATCGCCAATGCGAAGCGCGGCATCGACTGCGACTTTCGAATAGGGAAAGCGGTTCTTCACAATTCGAAACTTCTCGATCGCGATCTGAAAATGATCGTGTTTAAAGTCCTCTTCAGCCTCTTTATAGAGAACTGTGGGATCGGGCTCGGGCTGAGCGGTGGGCGTTGAGGAACAACCCGTGCCCAACGAGCCAACCGAGATCAGGGTCAATCCTGCGATGACCAGCCCGGTAGAGTACGATGAGAAAAGCCAAGCTAATCGAGATTGAGCGAATGAGAAGTTCGAACATATTTTCATTGATGCAGTCCCCTTCTAAGGCTTTAGAACAGGCCGGTCATAAGAGCAACAAGCTCGAGCTACGAATCCACCCTAAAGTATCTTTCGTGTGTCGAATTTGGCTCCATCCTTGATCTTCTATGCCTGTAACGCGCACCTTAACTCCCGCCTCGAGTTGATTCATCAGGGCGAACGTCTCGCCCGGACCACTTTTCACTTGTTGGCGCTCAATCAGAACAGCAGGCGGCTGTGAGCGACTTACCTGAAGTAACGCATAAAGAAGAGCAATGAATGCGAGGCCAATCAGAGCCATTCCGCCGGTTGTCTCGGTGATCGTTCGAATAATGCTGCGATGTCTCCAATAGTTTCGGGCCCAGAGCCCGCCCACAATCAGCGCAAGTAGGCCGATAGCACCGTTGGCCTCGTCGCGGGGAACCTGATCGGCAATCACCTCGAGGGGGGATGACGCGGGGTCGACCTTCTCGGCACCTAACACACCCTTCAAGCTGTCTCGCGCAACGCGTAAATTATTTTGAATCTCGGGATCGTGGGGCTTAAGGCGATTCGCCTTCTCGAGGTAGGCGGTCGCTTCGCCCATACGACTTCCACTGAGCAAGAGGGTGCCCAGGTTGTAATAATAAGCGGAAGAGTCTTGGGGATGAGCGCGAAGAGATAAAATCGCCTCCGGAGCCTTTCCCTGCTCCGCTAGATTCTTCATCTCCTGCCAATCTTGCCAATCGACTGCTTGTGCCTGGAGCGAGCGAAACCCAACACAGAGCAGCAGAATTAAGAATTTCATGAAAACTAGCGTAACGGCGGGGCTGGTCAAGTTGCAACAAAAATTAGCCCGTGATATCGCGGAAGAAACGCAAAAAAGGAGATTTTTTTTATGGCAGGAGCCACCCGCGACAATTCCCCCACCCTTGCGCAATCGCTCGTCGAGTCGGCGCGCTTTAAAGCTGCGAAGGCAGAGCTGCTGAATGTGATTCAAGAAGAGAGTGCAAAATTGAAGCAGGTGCGGCCAGGAGCTTCTGGTCCAGAGGCGAGAGAGGCCTATGTTCAAGCCTTGAAAGAGTTTAGTAGTGATCGCGGCCGCGATCTTTATTATCCATTTATTAGTTCAGGATTAGGGTCGGGCGCGCTGGTCGAACTCATTGATGGAAGCGTCAAGTACGACATGATTACGGGCATTGGGATTAACTTCTTCGGTCACTCCCACCCAGCATACATGGCAGAAGTAATCGACGGCCTCTCGCAAGATGTGATGCAGGGAAATCTTGAGCCGGGCATTGAGATGCCACGCTTGCTGCGCGCGCTCTTGCAAGATTTCGGACCCAACGCACGCTTAAAACATGCGTGGCTCATGTGCAGCGGCACGATGTCGAACGAAGTGGCGCTGAAGATGATTCGTCAGAAGAAGTCGCCTGCAACAAAAATCATGGCTTTTCAAGACTGTTTTGCCGGTCGTTCGACTGCGATGCAGGAAATTACTGACAACCCCGGTTATCGTCAGGGGCAGCCGATCTACGGAGAAGTTCATTACCTGCCGTTCTATAATCAGGCTTGGAGCTTAGAGCGAAATATTCAGATTTGCGTCTCGCACATGCGCTATGAGACTCAGCGCTATCCGGGCAAGTTTGCCGCATTGATGCTTGAGCTGGTGCAAGGCGAAGGTGGCTTTAACTACGCGCCTAAAGAATGGTATGTGGCACTGTTTGAGGAAGCGAAAAAAGCCGGTATGGCAATTTGGGCTGACGAAGTTCAAACGTTTGGTCGCACCGGAGAGCTGTTTGCGTTTCAAAAGTTTGGCCTTGAGCAGTATGTGGATGTGGTGACGATTGGTAAGCTCCTTCAGGCGTGCGGGGTTCTTTTTACGGATGAGTATAATCCGAAGCCCGGTTTAGTGGCAGGAACTTTCTCGGGCAGTACTGCGGC
>CANJNU010000131.1 GCA_947475645.1 Bacteriovoracaceae bacterium
CAGTTCGGGATAACCCACGAGCGCTTCAAACTTCTGAGCCCAGCCCATAATCTCATTTACCGCTTCAGCCAGTGTGGGAGGACGCGAACCCGCATACTTTTTGTGAATCAGATCGGGCCAGATTTCCTCGGGCTCGTCTCCCCACGCCTCAGCAATTTTATTAAGAAAGAATAAGCCGAAGTTTCGCTGATTCGAAAAGTCAGGAAGGAGGCGATCTTCTAGAAATGGCCAAGGCGCCCAAAGATCGGAGTTTACAAGTACAAGTTCGAGCCGATCCATAGCCGAGAGGTAACGCACATGCGGCACGGTCTCGCCGTCGGCAAAGTATGAAACCCACCGGTAATCGCCCGCTCGGTAGGCCAGAAAATTCTGAAGCTCATCAGCAGTATAATGCTGCGAGGTAGTTAGGGGAGCACCTAACTTCGGCAAGCTGAAATAGCGAAAGATATTCAAAAGAGCATCACGCTGCGGAGACTGAATTCGATTCAGCACCGCCTCTAAGCGGGGCTTGAGTTCAGGCAAACTCCAGACTTTTCTAGGACGCCCCTGAACCTGGTCAGAGAGACTTACTGCAGAGGTGGCGTCTTCAAGAACCTCGATCACGCGGCGATCCACTTCGCCTGTCATTCCGCATTCCTTATTCTCAATCCAACGTCGCGCCCGCTGAGCATCGAAGCTCAGTCGAGACACCGAGGGTAAGACTAATGTTGAGCCAGCATCGCTCCATCTCTCGACATCGGACACCAAGAGAGGGAAGTCGTCGGATCGCACGTGACTCGCGGCCCACGACTGGAGGCGACCCAATTCGGCACGCGGCCCTGCCGAATTCCAGGCTGCCAAGACACCGAGTGCCGGCTCAACGATTGAGCCCGAACCAGACGGCGTGCCGTGAACTAAAAGTGGCAGTGCCCCTAACAAACGAAACACACTTTGATCATTCTGAGACGCGAAAAATCGGTCGGAGATCCAAGTCCAGTCATTCGAATTAAAGCCAAGTTTCTGAATGAGCGCAACCGTGTGATCAAAATAGGAGAGATCTTGGTCGGTAACTTGGTCTCTTAGAAAATCAAATACCCTAGAACTATTCTCGTGTTTAGAATCAGAACCCATGCAGGACGAAAACAGATCGAGATTTCTCTCATAGGCAGAAGAACTACGCGTATACAGGCCCTGTACAAGATCGAACTTCGAGCAGGCGCGATTTCCCACAAACGGCTCATCAAACCACTGAAACCCCTGAAGGTCGACACGGGCCAGAACATGCCGTGAACGCTGACCGGTTGGGGGCTCCTTTAAGTCTTGCACGATGGCTGAACTTCGAGCGGAGTGCTTGTGAAATAGCGTTAAAAGAGTTTGAATTACTTTCTTGAGGCGACCGTCCTTTGAAAGTTCAGAAATAAGTCGAATTGAAGCTTTAAATTCAGGAAATTCGGACACCTTAAAAAGCGCCAACACGAGTTCGTCGTCCTTTTCTGCATCACTTAAAACCTCTCGTACAATATCGATAAAAGGATGCGCATCGTTGACGAAGAATGCTTTTCTAAAACTCAATAGTGCCGGAGAAAAGAGTATTTGATCTTGCTCAACCAAACGACTTAGGCTCGAAGCAAAACGATAAAGCCGATCGGGCCGAATATTCGAAACCGACTTTGCAAGTACGCTCCATGCGGTTCTCTCGCTGCCCGGAAGTTTTCCCAAAAGAAGCGACGCATAAGACTGTAAAGTCGCTCTATCCTCGGCTTGAAAGATCGACCCTAAAAGTAAAAGATCGTCCCAAACATCCTTGTCTCCCAGCTCAGTGAGATGCGGAATTAAGCGTTTAATGCCCGTTGTATTTTCGCTGCCCGTATCCGAAAGCATCGGAACAAGAAGATCAGCCAGAAGCCCCTTTTCGACCATGACTTGAAGCAACTCGGTGGCAGGCCGAATGCTCGAAGAGTCAGCCAATCGAGTGACTTGCGGTAACAACGTTGCCAGCTCGGTAGGAATGTCGCAGAGCGGTCCGAGCGCCATAAAAATAAGTGGACCCGTGCGCTTAATAAAAGTGGCAGACTCATTTAATGGGCGAGAAGCAAGCTCTTCCATAAAAAACCGCGCGGGTTCGGCGAGAGTCTGACTTCCTTTCACACAAGAGACGGACTGTCGCCCAAAGTGCATGAGCGATGTAAGCGCATCAAAAGTCTTACCCTCGTCATCGAAGAGTGTTTTCAGTACCGCTGTTAGTCGAGGTACACGATATTTCAGTTGCTCGGGATCCGTGCCTAAAACACGAGGATCGTCCAAGAAGTCAAAAAGTCGCCCCGTGGCTACGAGTTCCAAGAGTAATCGGCCTGCATCGAGGCGAGCGGGATCGTTGGCGTCTTGAAGATACGCGGCCAAGAGATCCATTAAGTCTTTTAACTTTTTGCCCGATCGACTCTTCTCATTCAGTTGTTTTTGAAGGGATATGAACGCATTCGACTGAAAAACCTGAAGCCCAATGCTAAGCAGTTCAGAAACAGACGTTTCGCTCATTTGCTCGGAAATCAGTTTCAGAACCTTCAAAACCTCGCGATCGGACTGTGTGGCATCTTGAGCAAGGGCCAAAGAACTGGTGACCAGTTCATCGTTCTCAAGTAAACGCCCCAGCTGGAAGAGAGTATTATCCAGTACTTTACGATGTCCCAGGGTCTGAAACGTCGTTTCTATTTGATGAAACACTCGCGGTTGACTGAGAAGATAATGATTTCCGGCATTCACCCAAGGACGCAGTTCGTCGTCTGAAAGGCGAGCTGCGAGAGCCTGAATGGGCTGCAGCGCACCGTGCGCATTCAAACAGGCTAAAATCTTTCTAAAATCAGGAACACTGAGCGACGCCGAGGCCAGCGATATTCCGGTACACTCTTCATTTACCTGTCGATAGCTCTGAGATTGAGAGACCTGCGTATCGGGGCCCTGGGCGCACGCGGACGCGAGAATAAGTAGAAAACTTATTCCGAAATCCCTCACTGAAGGCCGGGTCAAGCGCCTGATTTTACAAAGAAGTGACATAGGGCGTTATCCAATGCAGCCACCTCGTTAACAAAGTAGATCTTTTTAGTCAAGAAATGGAGTGTAACGCAAGACATTGAAATAATGGATGAAAAATGAACAAACCGCGTTCACCGTCCACCAGGCGTCCTAATGTTGCAAACTAAAGGCCAACAAAGTCGCCGCGGTCTGCACGCGGCCCTTGCACGGGGGTGCCCGCAGCGTCTGCCGCTAAGTTGGCAAATAGGGTGTATTCAGAGAGCCACGCCAACCGAATCGTAGCGGTTTCACCGGCACGGTGCTTACCCACGATTAACTCAGCAATACCCTTCTCTTCGGTATCTTTATTATAAACCTCATCGCGATAGATAAAGCACACCATGTCGGCGTCTTGTTCGATGGCACCCGACTCGCGAAGATCCGATAGCATGGGCCGCTTATTCGGTCGCTGTTCGAGACCGCGATTTAACTGAGAGAGCGCGATAATGGGAACCTTCAGTTCCTTCGCAAGATTTTTTAAACCACGACTAATTTCAGAAATTTCTTGTTCGCGCGAACCACTCGAGCGCGCAGCGCGTGAACCCTGCATCAACTGCAGGTAATCGATTACGATCAGATCGAGTTTCTTCTCGGAAGCCAAAAGTCGACGGCACCGCGAGCGCACATCCATGACAGTCAATCCGCCGGAATCGTCGATAAAAATCTTCGCTTTAGAAAGTTGATCAGCCGCCTCGGCCAACCGCTTCCATTCGCGATCGGCAATTCGACCCACCTTCAAACGCTTCGAATCAATGCGCGAAACCCCCGAAAGAAACCGCATTCCTAATTCGTCTTTAGTCATTTCGAGCGAGAAAATACTTACAACTGACTTCTTAGCTAACGCCATATGCTGGGCCATCGACAGGAACATCGACGTTTTACCCATCGCAGGACGAGCCGCGAGAACAATCAGCTGACCCGCTCGGAATCCACCCGTGAGCTTGTCGAAATCAGTAAATCCAGTTGGAACACCAATGACTTCTTCTTTACGCGCTGCCAACTCTTCGATGGCATGCATATTTGCCACCAAAATCTCTTGCATGCTTGTCATCGAGCTGGTGTGCATGGTGTCGGCAACGGCCAACATTTTCGTCTCTACTTCGTCCATGAACGCTTCTGTATCTTCAACGCCATCGTAGGCTTTTGCAGAAAGCTCGGACGAAGTTTCGATTACACGGCGAAGCAATGCTTTTTCGCGTACTATTCGCGCATAGTGACCCACATTGCCGATGGCAAAGGTGTCTTCAAATAAGGAAGTGAGTGCAGGAGCCCCGCCTACCTGCTCGTAATTACCCCGGTCGCGCAAGAACGACGTGAGAGTCACTAAATCGGCAGCATCACCTCGCGTGACGAGTGCGTAGATGGCTTCGAAAATCTTCTGGTGATTCTCACGATAAAAGTCCCGCGCCTCGAGACCGACCTCGATAATTCGATAAATCGACTCATTGTTTAATAGGCACGCCCCTAAGACGGAACGTTCGGCCTCTAAATGATGAGGGGGA
>CANJNU010000132.1 GCA_947475645.1 Bacteriovoracaceae bacterium
CATTCGGTTGGCTACCGCTTCGACTCCATTGCCTATGTGACCGATTGTAGCTATATACCGAAGGAATCACTCGATCGAATGCGGGGACTTTCAGTACTGGTTTTGGATTGCGTTCGTCACGCTCCACACCGTACCCACTTTCATCTTGATCAGGCGATTAAAACGATTGAGGAACTTAAACCACAACGGACCTACCTTACACATTTGAATGATGAATTCGATGATGAGGTGTGGCACCAAAAATGGAAAGAGAAGCTCCCCCACGGTGTGAGTCTGGCCTATGACGGACTCAAGATTCAGAGTGAAGGGTAGCCCAAAACAACAAGGCAGAGGGATCGTCTCATGATCGTCGGAGTACCTAAGGAAATTAAGAATAAAGAAAATCGCGTCGGCATGGTCATCGCAGGAGTTCGCGCGCTGGCCAACGCAGGACATAAGGTTTTAATTCAACATAATGCTGGTGTAGGGGCCGGAATTTCGGACGAAGAGTATCGGAAAGCGGGCGCGACGGTTCTCGAGTCAGCCAAAGAAATTTACGACAAGTCCGATATGATCGTAAAGGTCAAGGAGCCGCTTCCCGAAGAATATCCTCTCCTTCGTGAAAACCAGATTCTTTATACCTACCTTCACCTCGCGGCCGACGAACGACTTACCAAAGCTTTAATGGAGCGCAAGATCGTCGGCATTGCCTACGAAACCATCCAGCCAGCAGATGGCTCACTTCCACTTCTTGCTCCCATGAGTGCGGTTGCAGGCCGTATGGCCACCCAAATCGGCGCTACTTACTTGCAGCACGATCACGGTGGAAAAGGAATGCTTTTGGGTGGCGTAACTGGCGTTGAACGCGCAAGTGTAGTTGTGCTGGGTGGCGGAATCGTCGGCGTAAACGCTGCGAAGATGGCAGTGGGCTTGGGTGCGAAAGTATCCATTCTTGATGTGAATGTTCACCGCCTCGATTACCTTGCCGATATTTTCGGTAACGAAATTACTACTCTTTACTCAAACAGCGAAACCATCGAGCGCTGCGTAACGCAGGCTGACTTGGTGATCGGTGCGATTTTAGTTCCAGGCGCAAAGGCCCCTAAACTCGTTAGCCGAGAAATGATTTCAAAAATGGCCCCGGGTGGGGTCATCATCGACGTAGCGGTAGATCAAGGTGGCTCTGTTGAGACTTGCCGTCCAACCAGTCACGAACATCCCACCTATACGGTAGATGGTATCATTCACTACGCTGTTCCAAATATGCCAGGCGCGGTTCCCCGTACTTCAACGTATGCTCTTACAAACGTTACATTAAAGTACGCTACTCTGCTTGCGAACTTGGGATGGAAAGATGCCGTAAGCCGGGATGCTGCTCTCCTGAAGGGCGTCAATATTTTGAATGGCAAGGTTGCCTACAAGCAAGTCGCAGACGACTTAGGTTTGCCATTCGAGCCTGTAAGACTCTAAGAAAGAAGCCCCAGGGAGAAATCCTTGGGGCTTTTTTCTTGGGTGGTGCCTCATTCTCAACTAAAATCAAACTGTGTCAGAAGAAAAAACAGAAGAATCAGCTCCTCAACCGGCGAGGCCTAAAATGGGCTTGCCCGTCATCCTGGCTCTCGTCAATACGCTTGCCGTTCTTGGAGCCATAGGAGCCTTGGTTTACACCAAGATTCTATTTAAGCGCCCCCCCATCACTGAAGAGGTAGAGCGCAAACGGGTACTTAAAACTAAGCTCGAGCCCTCGGGCCCATCAGAGCCTGGCCGAATGACTTTTGGCCCAATGACACTCAATATTCAGCCCTATTCTGCTCGTCCTGGAGAAAAAGAAGGAAAGCCGCGATACCTCGTACTTGCCTTTGTGGTTGAACTTCGCGATGCCGGACAAATTCCACTGATTGAGTCCATTCGTCCTGCACTGATGGATCGTCTCCTCGCGCTTTTTTCTCAAAAACCCTTTCACGAGCTTTCATCGGTACAGGGGCGCTACCTGCTGCGCACACAAATTGTAGACATCGTGAACGAGATGATTGCCCCACTCTCTGCCAAGCCCGTTGCACTGGCATCAGCGGCCAAAAAGAAAGCTGAACCAGCCCCGGCTGGCGAACACGGAGCACCGGCCGAAGGTCATGGCGGTGGCGGCGAACATGCGGCATCCACTGAAAAAGAAAAACCCCCAGGACCGCCCATCGCTGAGCTTTATCCTGAGGGTTTAGCAACTCAAGTCTATTTCAATCAGTTTACTGTTCAGTAAAGGTTAGAACTGAACTCCAACTTTCAAAGCCGCTGCTACTGCCGTAGCGGTTTGATTTTCCGTAGCGGTGTTCGAGAACTTGTAGAATCCACCTGGCATAAAGAAACCAAACTCAGACCGGAATAAGAATGCATCGTCCCAATGAAGCGTAGCTGCCAAGTCAGTTTCAAATCCAAGAGATTTGTCCTGATTTGAGACTGCCACAGCTGTAGGAATCGAACGAGACCAAGTGTTGTAAAACTTCTGACCACTCTGAGCAGCAACGTCAGCCACTGCATAGATCATCGCCATATCGAATGACCACTTTTCAACCTTCGCCACGCCCTTAAACATGAGATAGCTCGCGTTTACAATTGGATTGTCGTAGATCGACCGTAAAGACGCTTCAGAAATGGCTGGATTATTTGCCATATTCGGACCAGCGAAGTTGGCGAGCTGGTAATTAAACATAATCATTCCCAACCGGTAGGCTGGATTGAAAAAGAATGCGCGGAACGAGTCAGGAATTGCTCCTGCCGAGTTAGGCTGACCAGGCGCACGTCCTGCCTTCAGACTAAAGTCCCAGTTATCGTCTAGCTTAAACCCAAGCTCGCTCGCAACCGCCCAAGTCGAGTAATCTAAACCTGAAACATTACCCTGTGTCACGGGAGCTTCGGCTGCGATCGTGAAACGACCTAACCGCTTCTTCGCGTAAAGATCCCAAATATTGTAGTTCGAGGAACCCGCGGTTCCAAGTGCTCCCAGTAATCCACCATTGGGATCTTGAGCTGCACCAGAAAGTCGGCGTACAAAATTCACGCCTCCTTCAACCTCTTCGTCTAGGTTTTCGTACTTCAACTGCAACGAGTATTCGCGCACTCCACCGTCGCCACCGTTCGTGGTGTAAGTTCCACCACCGGCCGTACTAAAGGTGCTCGCGCCCCCTACTGTGTTGCCTGCAGAATAAAAGTTCACACCCGGAACAATCGAGAACGATCCAAACTTCGAAACCAAGCGAACCGTATCTGCTGTGGACATGTAGCGATCCCACAAGCCTTCGCCCGAATTCCAAACCAATCCCAATCCCCAATGAAGAGGCGCGCGTCCTACTTGAGCAGTACCCAGGTCGGTCAAAATTTCTGCCCAGAACCGCTGAGCAGTCAACGACGATCCGCGACTTTGGTTCGAATAAAATTGGCGACTATCGGAGGTATAAGGAACCGCTCCGCCGAAGAAACCAGAAACGGGATTTCCCACCCACCATTCCGACTTCACATAGACATTATCGTTGACCACCAACTTAGGGCGGAGTCTCAAGAAAAGAGTTTGAAAGCTGGCCTGGCTCGATCCGCCCGAAGGAATGTAGTATCCCCCCGCCGCTGCACGTGCCGCATCAGTAGATTCTGCGGCTGCAGTTGAGTCCAAGGAATAGTTATTCACGAAATTATATTCGGCGCGAAATTGTCCGGACCAATCCAATTCAAGCGCGTGTGCTGAATTCGTAAAGAGCAGTCCGCCCAAAAGGATTAAAAAGGACCGTGAGCAATTAGAATTTTTTTCCGACATCTGTGCCTTTGCCTCGTATTCTGGTTTCGAACGGCTTTTCATGTTAGTCAGGTTGTAGTGACGGGGATGGGTCCCGTCAAGTTCATTCCTGTGGGAGATCTCTTGCATAAAAAACCATTGGGACGCGTCGTCATGATTGGACTCGCTACTTTATCTGCTGCCGCGTTGAGCGGAAGTCTGTATGTCGCTTCACTCTATAATCAGCTGAAGACCGCGTTTCTCGATCAACAGCAATTCATTCCTACACGCATTTATTCCGACCTCGTTCACCTCACGCCATCTCAATCGCGACACGTCATCGATGATCGTCTTCGCAGTCTTGGCTACGACGCGGCAAGATCCAATGATCGGATACAATTCAAACTTCATCCCATCGACTACCCCGTCTATCTCCTCCCCGAGAATCACCCCACTCAAGCAGTCTCGGAGCAAGAAATTACACTCCAATTCGATGGCTCACAGGATCAATCCTTACTTCAAGCCATCGTGGTGGAGGGTAAAGAGATCCCCGATCTTTACCTCGAGCCCGAAATCATTGCCACACTCTCACAAAGTGGAAGCGCCGCAGCTAAGGCAATCCGATCCTACGTCAAGTTCTCAGAAATTCCGTCTCTCGTCTGGAGAGCCATCATTGCCATCGAAGATCAGCACTTTATGGAGCACCGCGGAATTGACCCAAAGGCTTTGGCCCGTGCAGTGTGGGTGAACCTCAGAACCCGATCCTTTGCTCAGGGCGGCAGCACTATTACTCAACAGCTGGTA
>CANJNU010000133.1 GCA_947475645.1 Bacteriovoracaceae bacterium
ATATTCGGGGTGTGGGCTTAGAGGCTACTCAGTTGGTTCGGGAGATTGCTGAACTTCATGAAATTGAAGGACTTTCTGCTGAGATTTTGGGTGAAGCGGTGATGGGAGCGCTTCTGATCGCTTCCTTTTGCAAGGGGAACGAGCGCGTTAATTTGAACGTTCAGGGTTCGGGTCGTATGAAGCAAGTACTTGTGGACGCTGACCCGTCGGGTCAGGTTCGGGGGTATTTGGTTGAACGCGAGGATCTTCCTATTGTCGCTTATCAAGAGCGATCTGATGCTACTTTAGCCGGTCCTTGGGGGGAAGGGGTGCTTTCGGTTCTGCGATCTAAAGGTACAGGCAGAGATCAACCCTATATTGGAACCATTCCGTTGCTGACTGGGCACTTGGCGAAGGACTTGACCTTCTATTGGCTACAGAGCGAGCAGATTCCTTCGAGCGTAGGATTAGTAGTAAAAACAGAAAACGGAAAAGTAGTGACCGCGGGCGGATTCTTGGTTCAGGTTTTGCCAGGGGCCTCAGCCGAAGAGATTCAGGCAGTTGAGCAACATATTAGCGAAATACACTCTTTGGCTCAGGCGATTGCTGAGCATCAGGATCCGACCTACTTGTTAGGACAGATCTTTCAAAGTACGGCTTTCGTGATTGTCGAAGAAAAGCCTCTGCAGCTTCGTTGTCAGTGCTCGCCCGAAAAAGTCGAGCGCGCGTTGGTTTTGATGGGGCATAACGAGCTTCAAGTAATTTTGAATGAGCAGGGATCGACGTCGGCGAGCTGTGATTTTTGCACAAAACTATACGAGATCGATCGAGCCGGTTTAGAGAAGCTTCTCGAGATGGCTAAAAAGTAAATCCAGCGTGCAGAAGGAAGGATGCAAACGTTCCGCCTACCTCGATGCGTTGGTTCTCTGATGTATATTTGGTGGTTCCAAAAACTTGGTGAAAGGTAAGGCCCGCACCAAAGTAAAGCTGCCGAGTCACTTCTAAGTCGACTCCGGGGCCCAGGTGCACGCCAAAGAGAAGGGGCGAGAGGCTTGTTGTGGTTTTAGGGTTGGTGATTCCCTTAATCTCAATACTGGGGCGATAGAATCCCATGCCGAAGACGACATGAGGCACGACTTTGTCATACCACGCCAGGTTGGTTCGCAGGCCCGCAACGAGAGTGCTCATCGACATTCGGCCATCGGAGTGGTCGGAATAACTAGCGCTTGCGTCAAAGCCGAAGAGGTCGCTCACACCATAGGTGTAATGAAGTTTAGCTCCAATCGCATCAGAGTAGTTTGACCCAAGGTCTCCCATCAGAAAGATCTGTCCTACGTCGAGCGAGACGTTATTCGATCCGGGTGAGAAGGGCGCAACATTGGTTTTCTCTCGGCTGAGAAATCCTTTGCGCGGCGCCTGGGAATAGTTTTCATAGCCCGCGGACCAAGCTGGGCTCGCAGTGTCATTTCCTGGATTGCCCCAGTTTGAACCCAACGCCGCTTGAGAGGAGGACGCGAAGGAGAGAAACAGGAGGGCGAGGCCAGTCTTCTGAGTATTCCAATTTTTCATGCTTAACCTCCGTGTCGAGCGCTTCTTTAAGTGTAACGCTCTTTATTGGAGTTCGGGCAAAAAAAAATGGGCCACCCAGTGGGTAGCCCATTTTTTTTTCGATTTTTTTAATCTGTCAAAAAACAGACAGACCTCTTCGCTGTGAATTACTGATTCAAAACAGCTGCACGAGGAGCGAGTTCTGCGGCATTCTGTTCTGCGTCGAACTGAGCAATTTCAGTGCTAAGCTTCGCGTGAATGTAGCCAGAGAAAGAGCCGTCGCCGTGGCGGATGATCTCTTTTAAGAGGTCAACCGAAGGCTGGGTCTTCGCCTTGCGCTCGCTTTCATAAAGGAGCTGAGTGAGAGTGGCTGCGGTGATATCGTTCTTGGTCTTGTTATCAATCACACGCAAGTCTTCGCCGCTCTTAATCATTTTCGCAATTTCATCCAAAGTCACATAGCTGGACTCATGGGTGTCGTAGAGTTTACGGTTCTGGTAGCGCTTAATGATCTTGGTTTCTTTCATAATTCCCCCTAAATTTCAGTTCCTTTTAGAAGCCTGTAGTTGGAGGGGGCTCTGCCCCGTTCCTTCTCCATGCTCATCCCCCGAACTTTCGAACTCTTCCCTAACTCAAAAAAACAAAAACACAAAAGACGATTTCTTTTTGTTGTCTTTTTTTTAAAAACAGGCTGATTTTCAGCTGTTTTTGGTCAGGTTTAAAGTTTTTTATGATTCAGAAGACTTTCTTTAAACGGTTTTGAATGATTCACTTCTGGATTCTGCTGTCCCTCTAGTTCTCGTAAAAGAGGTCCCCCGAAAGAAAGCAGGAATCGGCTGAAGTGAGTAATGTCACATTGTGTCATATTCACTCTTCATGCGGAATAACAACCCACTGCACCAAAGTCAAGCGTAGCACTGAAAATGGTGAGCGAGATTGATACCTTACTAAATTACTCTATTAATTAAGTTTCGATTCAATCTTCTATCGCGACTCTCCTTTCTTATTGAGAGGACTGAGGTTTGGCCTTCTTGCGGGTTGGTCTATTGCACTTGGTGTTCCAATTAGGGCGCCGGGTGTTCCAATTTTAGTTTTTCAGAAGAAAAGACGATCCGTTCCTTGGAGGAAGTCTTTCTCATGAGTTTTCAGACGAGTAGAACTCGATACAACACATTCGGGGTAAGGGTAGGAATTGGGCTAGTGACCGTGTTTTTAGCGGGGTGCGCAAGCCTTCCTTGGAAACGATCGTCTCAGGCGTCGCGCGAAGTGAACGGAATTGTAGGAGATTCTGAAAGAAAACAGAAGGATATGTCGGTGAGCGAACAGTCGCAGCTGATGATTTCTACCCAGCAGGCCTATAAGAATACCGAGGCGAACGCAGAGTATCATTTTAGCTTGGCTCAGGCCTATGTGACCGAGGGAAGTCCCGATCGGGCGATCGAAGAATATAAGCTCACATTGATGTTTGACCCCGGATCGGCCTTAGTGCGGGTTCGCTTGGCGAGCGAGTACGTGAAGAAGGGAATGTTTAGTGCTGCAATGGAAGAGTGCAAAGAAGCATTGCAGAGGGATCCGAAATACACGGATGCTCGATTAATGTTGGGCGGCTTATTTGCCACACTTCATCAAAGTTCTGACGCAATTATTCAATACGATCAAATTCTAAAGTTAGATCCGCGTCATGAAGAGGCTATTGTTTTTAAGTCGCAAGTTTGGGTTGAAGACGGTCGAGCTGCTGATGCGATTAAGAGTTTAAAGGTATTCCTGAAGACGAGCCCTGAGTCTCCGATGGCATACTATTACTTAGGTCGGGCGGAACAAAGTTTGGATCGGTTTGACGATGCGATTCGTTCGTACACTCAGGCGATGCAGTTGAAGCCAGGCTTTAGTCATGCAGGTCTTGCCTTGGGCTTTCTTTTTGAGACGAAGGGTAAGAATAGTGATGCCGTAAAGGTTTATCAAACACTGTTCGACGAGAGCCAGGACAGTGCTGCAGTGAGTCGACTGGCTACGGTACTTTTGAAAGAGGAAAAGTACTTGCAGGCGATTCCCTATTTAGAGGCCTTAGTGGCGATCGACCCAGAGGATTTGACCACTCAAATGAAGCTGGGTTTGGTGCAGATGGAGTTAAAGAAGTATGAAAGTGCGATCAAAACCTTTCATGCGATTCTCGGGCGAAATCCCAAATCCGATCGTGTGAATTATTACTTGGGTCATTTGTATCACGAGCTGAAGCAGGACGACGAAGCGATCCGTCACCTGAATGAAATTCAGCCAAACTCAAAACTTTATGCCGAATCGATTCTAAATGTAGCCTATATTTATCGGCAGTCGAAACGTACCGAGGAGTCCAAGAGGGCCGTTCAAAAGGGTATCGAAAAATCACCCGAAGTTCCTTCATTCTATATCTTTCTTGCTGGAGTTGAGGAAGAGTTTAAGAACTTGGATGATGCTGTGACTGTAATGGAGGGGGCGGCGAAAAAGTTTCCTGAGGATGAGAAGGTTCGCTATTATTTGGGGAGCCTTTATGACCGTCAAGGGAAGGTGGATCGAAGTCTTTCTGAGATGGAAGCGATTCTTAAAGTGAATCCAGATCATGTCGATGCATTGAATTACATTGGATACACGTGGACCAATCAAGGGATTCGTTTGAACGACGCCGAAAAGCTTTTAAAACGAGCCTTGGCTTTGCGGCCCGAGAGTGCTTTTATTCGAGATAGTTGGGGTTGGTATTTATTTGTGCGCGGCCGTTTAACCGAGGCAGTGGTTCAGTTAGAGCGAGCCGCTCGATTGAAACCCAACGAGCACACCATTTTGGAGCATCTGGGTGATGCCTATTTTACGTCGAACCTTCGCGAAAAAGCGGTGCATCAGTATACGGATGCGGTTCGGTTGGCGAGCGAAGCGGGAGAGTTGAGTGCAAAAGAGAAGTTGGAGCAAAAGCTGGATTCAATTCGAAAAGGTGGAGTGGTTCCCCATCGGTTGCCTGCAAGCTCAACGGTCCCAG
>CANJNU010000134.1 GCA_947475645.1 Bacteriovoracaceae bacterium
AGCCGCCACCAATGTTCCCCGAGCAATACTATTTAAAGTCATGGCGGTCATAATCGTGCGCGCGTCCACCTCCGAAGTACTTGCCATATTACCGTGTTCGTCGCGACTCTTGTCTGCAAGAATAAGCACCTTACGAGCCTTGGCTGGCATCACCAGCTCAAGCACAGAAGAATGGTAATAATTTCCTTTAAGCACTTGAAGTTGACTTAAGCGATCATGAGCCCGCAGGGTCTTCACTTCCTCATCCGGAATATTTGCAACAATTACCAGTCGCGAGGCATCGATCTCAGGATTGAAGTCTAAAACATGAAGCAGTAGCTGGAGCATATCGTCTTTACAGCCACAAACAATAAAGTGCCCGTTCAATCGATCTATTTTTAGCATGTTTTTCTCCTCACGCAAGATTTGCTGTAAGAACACAGAAGAGATCTTCGAAGTCAGAATCGCTACTGATGTAACTCCGGCTAACATCAAAACCGAAGCAGCCACTCTTCCTATCTCAGTAACTGGATAGCGATCGCCATAACCTACGGTCAAGAGAGTCACAATTCCCCACCACAGCGAGTCCGTATAGGAGATAATATTCGAACCCTGAACCCCTTTTTCAGCAAACAGGACGACAGCCGACACCAGTAGCCAAATCATCGCTAGTGTGCCCACAACGATGAGCATCAGATTCACTTTTAACCAGTCTCTCCATCTGCGACGGCGCTTCTCAGTGGGCTTCAATCAAACCTCAAGAATCATGCCTTCGAATCCAAAAGACCACTGAATTTCGTTGGTCTTGTGCCCCGATCTTCTGGCGCTCTTAATTTGGCTCATATAGTAACGACGAGCCTGCTCTTCCGCAGCAGCGATCTTCTCTGGACTCGATGCCGGGTCGTGATGAATAAAAACGACCCGCTTAATACCCTCGCGCATCGCAATATCTATTCCCAATGAGGCTGCGGCGTGGCCCCAATTTACCTTTTCAATCGTTTCAAGCAACGTGTATTGTGCGTCGAAAATCATTAAATCTACATTTTGATAAAGAGGCAGGTCTGGTCCTAATTCCTCGGCGCTCACACGAACGCACTCGGTGTCTACGCAGTACGAGAATACTTTTCCACCCGCCTCAAACTTATATCCCCAACAAGGATCGGGATGATCAAGCTCATAGGGAGTAATTTTCATATTCGCCAATGTAAATTCTTTTCGCGGCTCTAATTGATGATAGATAATCTCGGCTCCCAATTGATCAAGCCCTACCGGAAAGTAGGGTTTCTTAAAGAGCACTTTAAACACATCAGGCAAATCGGCCTGAACCGAGTAAACGTGAATTTTATTTCCGGGAATAAAAAGGGGCACGAAAAAAGGAAGGCCAATCAGATGATCCCAATGGAAATGAGTAAATAAGAGATGCACCTCGCCTGCACCCCGCCCGCAAGGTCCACCCATCAACTGATACCCCAACTGCCTGATTCCACTTCCCCCATCAATGATCACACTCTCTCCACCTGACATCACCTCCATGCAGGGGGTATTGCCTCCAAAGCCACCAAAACGGTGCCTGGGAAGCCTAGAGAGAAACTGCTCGACCGATCCCATCGAGAAGTCACCCGCTTCATAGTAATCTTCCATTAATCGACGAATCTGAAACTCAAGACCACTCGGGGTCTGAGGGGTAGGAAGCGATCCACGGGCTCCCCAGATCTTTACGCGAATCGCAGACTCCTGTTTGTCGTCCGTTCCAGCTGTTTCCATGATTACGGTTCCTTTACCGTCAAATTCATCGCGCGCAATACGTCTGGGTCTCTCTACTTTTCGGCAGTCTTCATTTTTTCTTAAGAAATGGGCACCGCCGGGGACTTTATCTACTTATTTTATTGGCAAAATCCGCACAGGCGAGTTAGGACCGGCCCACTATGAAACGTGGTCGTCCTAAAGGTCGCTCTAGCGACACTCGCTCCTTCGGTCCCTTGGGTGATTTAATTCGCAAGCATCGCTTGGCTCGCGGCATGGGTTTGCTCGATGTAGCAAAAGCCTGCGACTGTTCGGTTCAGTTCGTATCCAACATCGAGCACGGCCGCGCACCCCTGCCCTGGGAAAAGGTAGCCCCTATGGCCGCCGCACTCAAAATCGCCACTTCGGACTTACAGGCCGCCAACTTAGCGATCCGTTCTGATTTTCAGAACTTTGTGACTGAGAACGGAAAAAACGGAAGCAAGCCAACTAGCCTCAGTAAAAAAGCTGCAAACTTTACCAAAATGACTGGGGCCGCGTCCGTTTTGGCGATCGCTACTCGCGACAGCGGACTAACCGAGATTATCCAAAAATATCAGTTAGCTTCACCTGCTACCAAAAAGAAGTTTGTTCGTTCGGCACTTCAGCTTCTCACCTAAACTGCTCAAACTGCGATCGGGGCTTTAATTCCCGGATGCGGTTCATAGCCCTCGATTGTGAAGTCCTCATATTTGAAGTCAAAGATCGAGCGCACGCTGGGGTTAATCTTGATGCGCGGTAGCACCCTAGGCTCACGCGAGAGTTGCAGACGGGCCTGCTCAACATGATTCATATAAAGATGAGCATCACCTAAAGTGTGAATGAACTCACCCGGCTCTAGATCGCAAGCCTGCGCCATCATGCAGGTCAGCAGTGCATAACTCGCAATATTAAACGGAACACCCAAAAAAATGTCTGCGCTTCTCTGATAGAGCTGACAAGAGAGCTTTCCGTTCGACACGTAAAACTGAAAGAACGCGTGACAAGGAGGAAGTGCCATTTGATCGAGCTCTCCCACGTTCCAGGCACTCACAATGAGGCGGCGCGAATCAGGCGTTTTGCGAATCTGGTCCATCACCTGGGAAATCTGATCGATTACTTGGCCGTTGAACCCACGCCACGAGCGCCACTGGGCACCGTAAACACGCCCCAAATTGCCTTGCTCGTCGGCCCATTCATCCCAAATTGAGACGCCATGCTCTTTTAAATAGGCGATATTCGTTTCGCCCTTCAAAAACCAAAGAAGCTCATGAATGATTGACTTGGTATGAACTTTTTTAGTGGTCACCAAGGGAAAGCCTTCTGCCAGGTTAAATCGCATCTGATGACCAAAAACACTCAGCGTGCCCGTGCCGGTCCTGTCTGTTTTACAAGCACCGGTTTCCAAAATATGGCGCATCAGTTCCAAATAGGCTTTCATGACGGGAGCTGTACCACTCGTCTTTAATTGACGCCCAGCGCATTCAGCAAAGTCAGATTTCGTTTTGCCAAAGGATTGACAACACTAGCACTTCTCCGTTAAAGCTCAGACTCAACTTTGGTACGGGCTGTAGCGCAGTTGGTAGCGCATCTGCTTTGGGAGCAGAGGGTCGTCAGTTCGAATCTGGCCAGCCCGACCATTTTTGAATTCCTTCTTCAGCTCCTCCCCTCTCTTTTATTGCCCCCTCATCAATACGGTATTGTTCCTCATTAAAGTTTGGGTACAATTGTGGGTATGCGCTTCCAATCCAAGAATACTTTCGTTTCTCGTCTGTTCGTTCCTTTTGCACTTGCTACTCTCGCTGCTGCAATCCATTGGGGAACTCCGATTGCTCATGCAGAAGAATGGATCGATCCCTCACAATCCGCGGTATTTAATGCTGAAGGATGGGAAGAGCTTTCCGATGGAAACGGAATCAAAACCTGGGGAAAGCAAGTACCAGGCAGCTCGATCGTCGCCTTTCGCGGCGAAGGGATCTTAGACGCCCCGATTGCCAAGGCAGCGCAAATGTTGGCCGATACAAATAGAAAAGCCGAGTGGATTCATAAGTGCGCTGAAGCCAAGAATATTAAAACCTTCAGTGAACTCGATCGCATCGAATATAACCGTACCTTGGCGCCGGTCATAATGAAGGATCGTGACTTTGTTTATCACGCCAAAGTGTGGCTCGACATGCCCAAGCATCAAGTACGAGTTCTCTTTAAATCGATCGAAACTCCTGAAGTTCCAGAATATTCACATGCTGTTCGCGGAAAATTGATGGAGTCCCGTTATACACTTACCTCGATCGATGAAGGAAAGAGAACCCGAGCGATGGTTGAAGTTCATGCCGATCCCGCAGGGGCAATTCCTAAGTGGATCGTCAATCTGTTTCAAAAAAGCTGGCCCAGAAATACTCTCTTAGGCATGCAGCAACAGCTCATGAAGCCGGACGTCCAAGAAATGGCACTCGTGAAAGAGTTTTTTGAGGGGAAGATAAAAGATGCTCCCTATGTCATGTCTCCAGAGTGGTTAGGCGCTCACCCCATCGTTCGGTAAAATTCGAGTTGACAGACATTTCAAAGTTCATCTACGCTTAAAAACAAGGGCGCAGGATGTGCCCGGTTTTACACTCCCAGCCTTAACCATGGAGGTTCTTATGCTGTTCCCCTCCTTCCAAATCAATCCAACAAGCGCGCCTACTTCCCAGCCATCGAGTGTTGTTTGTTGGTGGTAACCCCACCCAAATATACGATTCACTGATCTCGATCGCTCTTCCTTTTCAGGCCGGCTTGGCCTTAAGTCTTACTTAA
>CANJNU010000135.1 GCA_947475645.1 Bacteriovoracaceae bacterium
AAAAACGCCCGCTGGAATTACCGTTACTTTAGGTGAGACGCCGGGAGCAATTAAGCGAAGTTATATTTTTTGGAAAGTTGGAGCGAAGGTTTACGCACGAGAGCTGGGTAAGACCTCTAGAAAAGAGACCTTTGAAGTGGATCCCTCACTCTGGGACGCCCTTCCAAAATTGGAGAGCGCATTACTGAGTCCCGCTCAGTAATTCCATTTCAATTCCAAACCAAGGCGAGTAAAGTTTGGCCATGAACTCGAATCCCGTGTCCCGTTATTTCGAGCAAGTTTGGTGGATCCTCACTCGGCCCACGTCTTTCTTTCGTCAGTTGCCCCTCTCCGGAGGCGTGGTGGGGCCAGTGAGTTTCGCGCTCATCACACATTGGCTTGGATCTGCGTTTGGATTTCTATGGAATCTTATTCTAGGAAAGTTTCTCGGTTTTCAGCTGTCCGCTTTATTCAGTGATGCGGTCGACTTTGCCGGTCACCTCGCGGAGGTGGACCATCCTGGACGACACGCTCAATTCGTCGAAACAGCAGAGAGAGTTCGGGATTGGTTTCTGGGCGCAAGCTCGGTTCTCTTAGATCCCGCATTCACTTTCGCAAAAATTCTTATCGCGTCATTCTTCGTCTTTTTGGGCGCTCGCATTTTTGTTACACCGGGAAAGAACAATGCTCCCGGCGAGATTAGTTTTGAGTCAGCTCTGCGAATTGTTTGCTATGGACTTACGCCATCTATTTTGGTCGCGTTTCCCCTGATTGGCGGGTTCGTGAGCTCAATCCTTGTTTTTTACATCACCCTGATCGCGGCGAAGGAAGCTTATCGCATCAGCTCTGCCCGAGCCATGTGGGTCGCGTTTTTTCCTCAACTGCTTATTTTAGTTGGCCTTCTCATTCTTCTTCTGGTCGTGGGCCTGTTTTTCATTAAAATGATGACGTCATTTTTCTGACATATCCTTAGAATAACACCTCTTGGGTAATTCAAGCTCTCCATGAGATCCTAGAGCGAGGAGATGCCCATTGAAGCATTGGATTAAGACACCCCGAATATCTTCGCCGCAGCTCTGCGGACTTCTGTTCGTAAGCGCACTCGCTGGTTGCTTGCTTACCCTGAAGTTCATCCACCCTGCCACGTCCCGAATTCCGGCCGATGTTCGCATATTGGGTCGCGCTCCCCGCTCTGCTCATGCAAGAGAAGTCACGCTCGAGGCCCTGTGTAATCAGCCGTTTCAGACGATTTGCGGAAATCGGGGAATCACTCGCGATCCCACCGGTAGCGTTCGTCCTGATGTTGAGGGCGAGGTAAGCACATTACGAATTTATGAGGAGATTATTCATCAGCATCCCGAATGGAGTCTCGAGCAGATTGAAACAGAGCTCGTCGATACGATTTTTACCCCCAGGCGAAGAATCCGTCTTCAAGAGGCGTTTCGTTGGGTCAGAAATGAAATAATTCAGTTTATCGAACACCAGCCTGAGAGTCAGTTTGATGAGCGCGAGAAGAAAATTCTTAAGAAGCGAGTGCGTTCTATTCAACTCCAAATCCCCCCGCCAATTTCGCTCTATGCAGATGAACCCGATCTTTTCACCAAGAACGACGTCATCTACGAACGAACCACTCAGGGAACACTTCGACTTAGGGTAGGGGGGGCCTACGTGGTGAACGCCAAGAGCTGGTTTAACTTGGTTTTCACATTCGCTCATGAATTAGCCCACTCGATCGACCCCTGCGAGGTCAGAAGTTCGCATCTCGCATTCCCGGCTTATGATCGCCTCGCCGCTTGTTTTTTCACCAAGGGAATTGCGCCGCCTCGATCAGGCCGCAAAGAATGCGAGGAAAGCGACCAACTTTCGGAAGTGTTCGCCGATTGGTTGGCTGTTCAGATTTCAGCCAGAGCACTCGAGGATTTCGGAAAAGAGTTTTCTGGAAACGCGCTCGCCTCTGCTGCGCTCAATTCAGTGCGCGACCTCTGTGAACAGGAGGATGAGTCCTCCGACCGATCCAAATACGATATTCACCCCACCCCGCAAGTTCGCATCGAAACGATCTTTGCCGACCACCCTGGAATTCAAGCTCTCCTCGGCTGCGATAAACGCGCCGCAACAAACCCAACTAGTTCGAAGTACTGCGACTTTGACTACCACCGTTGACCCCCTCACCTCTTCAGTGGTATCGCGTAGATGAATTCAGATTCACGGGAGAAAATTGAGTGTTTCATAGAACCTTGCCAGGCTTTATTGAAGTGATTTGCGGAAGCATGTACAGCGGGAAAACAGAGGAACTTCTGCGCCGCGTAAAGCGCGCCCAAATCGCCCGTCAGAAAGTCCAGGTTTTTAAACCCCAGATTGATGATCGCTTCAGCGTCGATCATGTTCAAAGTCACAACGCAAATCGAATTATCTCGCATCCCGTGGCTCGATCCATCGACATACTCGAATTGGTGGAGAACAATACTCGCGTGGTAGGAATTGATGAGGCCCAATTCTTCGACGAGGCAATTGTCGATGTGGCTCAGAAGCTCGCGTACCGCGGCATCCGCGTAATCGTCGCGGGACTGGACATGGATTTTCGAGGTCAACCCTTCGGCCCAATGCCCAGAATCCTCGCCGTGGCCGAGCAAGTCACCAAACTACAGGCCGTCTGTGTCGTTTGCGGCGCTCCAGCCTCACGCAGCCAACGAATCGCGGGTCCAACCGGGATCGATGCAGAGAAAGTGCTGGTCGGAGCCGCCGACCTCTATGAGGCTCGTTGTCGATTCTGCCACGAACCCGAAGGCGACGGATTAGCTCCCGATTTCACGAAGCTCCCTTCCAGTAAAAAGTAGCCTAGATCGAACATTCAGCTTCACTGCGCTCACACTCCGGCATATCTTAGTTCTATGATGGAAGATCCAACATTGAATCAGAAGCCCAAAGTCTTTATTCCTGAGATCAAAATTCAAGCACGCCTGATCGAGCTTGCCCAAGAGATCAACCAGGCCTATCAGGGTAAACCGATCGTTGCGATTTGCATTCTCAAAGGAAGCTTTATTTTCTTTTCAGATATCATCCGACTCTTGGATATTCCACTTACTTGCGAATTTCTCGCCCTCTCCAGTTATGGCAGTAAAATGGTGTCGTCAGGAGAAGTAAAGCTCACTCTCGACATCAACGAGCCCCTCGAGGGCAAGCATGTACTCATCTTCGAAGACATCGTAGATTCGGGTCTTACGCTCACCTATATTATGAATCTACTTCAAGCGCGGAAGCCTGCATCCGTCCGCAGCTGCTCCTTGCTTTTTAAACCCGAGTCGCTCAAAACCGATGTGCATGTCGACTCTGTTGGCTTCAAGATCGGAAAAGAGTTCGGGGTCGGCTACGGTCTCGACTACGCCGGAAAATTTAGAGGCCTGCCCTACATTGGCTGCCTAGAGCATGAGCACTAAATCGACCGTCTGTATCGAATCACGGGCTCCCACTCGCGTTGATCTCGCGGGCGGTACGCTCGATCTTTGGCCACTTTATCTTTTTCTCGACCGCCCCGTTACCCTTAATCTAGGACTCGACCTATTTGCCGAGTCGCGACTCGAAGTAATCGATTCCTCAAACGGGGGAGAGATTCGACTCGCATCAGAAGACCAGGGTCACCAACTCTCGTTCAACTGGACCCAACTTGTGGAACAATCAGCTCCCCCGCAGCTCGAACTCCACCTCAAGCTTCTGCGGTTCTTCGCAGCCGAGAAGATGCGTAACCAACCTGGCTTTAATTTCTCCCACCAGTCCATCAGCCTCACTACTCGCGCAAAAAGTCCGGCCGGCGCAGGTCTGGGTGGGTCGTCGACTTTAAGTGTCGCCATGGCTGGATGCCTCGCCACCTGGGCTCGCCAAGGAACTCAACGCGAGGTACTCGACCCCATCCGTGATGGTACGGCGCTAATCGAGGCGGTGAGGGATGTCGAAACTACCGTCATTCAAGTCCCAGCCGGCGTACAAGATTATTACGGTGCAATGTTTGGTGGACTTCAAAGTCTCCGCTGGTCAGCAGGACAGCATCAGCGCGAATGGCTCAATCCAGCACTCCTTCCAGAGATCGAGGCACGACTTCTTCTTTTCTATTCGGGACAGTCCAGAAACTCAGGCATCAATAATTGGGCTCTTTTTAAGGGTTTTATCGACGATCGCGAACCCACAGCTCTCAGTTCAATTCGAAGCCGCTTCGGACAGATTGCCGAAGCCACTCGCTCTCTCGAATCTGCGCTTCGTATACAAGACTGGCCCGCTGCGAGTGCGGCTATTGCACGCGAGTGGGCTATACGAAGAACACTTGCCCCTGGAATTACTACACGCGAGATGGATCGCGCGTTCGAGTCGGCAGAGGAAATTACGCCCATTGCTGGCAAAGTCTGTGGCGCTGGCGGCGGAGGATGCTTTTTTGTCTTCTCCGCGAGTGAGCTTACTTCAAAAACACGTGAGGAGATTCAGAAAGTCTTCACGGAGCAGGGAATTCGCCCACTCCCCTTCCGAGCCGTAC
>CANJNU010000136.1 GCA_947475645.1 Bacteriovoracaceae bacterium
TCTTATCGAGGTTGTGATGGTCGTCGTCGAGTACATGCTTGGCGCGCGCAAGGTCGAGGTTGTCGACTGTGTGCTTGCTCCAAGGAGTTTCGACCAGCCAGTCAATGTAGGTGCGCAGCATCGATGCTTCTGAGGCGTCGGGATGCATGCGTTCCAAGCGGCCCAATTGCTTAAGTGCCTCTTGTTCGACTTCATTAGGCATTTTTGAGGCTGCAACTTTTTCGCGTAATTCTTGCAGTTCCTCGCCCTTTTGGTCGTTATCACCGAGCTCATTTTTAATGGCTCGAATCTGCTCTCTCAGGAAGTATTCCTTCTGGGACTTGCTCATTTCATCCTTCGCCTGCGAACGAATCTTAGCTTGGATGGAAAGAACTTCTACTTCCTTGGTGAGAATATCGTGGATCTTTTGAAGGCGCAGAGTTGGATCATGAGTCTCCAAGATTCCTTGCGCATCCGATACCTTCAATCCTAGATTGGAGGCAACAAGATCTGCCAACCGACCTGGCTCCTGAATGTCGTCGAGAACCATGAGGATGTCTGGCGAGAGCACTTTTCCGAGCGAGATGACTCGTTCGATTTGCTCGCGCACAGTTCTCATCAGGGCTTCTGCTTCCACCCTAGAAGGGCATGGAATTTCAGGAAGTCGTTCAATTTTGCACTCATAGAACGGCTCAGTTTGATTGAATTTCTCAATATTCGCTTTGCAAAGACCTTGAGTAAGGATCTTGATTCTGCCGTCAGGCAGTTTCCTCATTCTCATAATCATTGCAACCGTGCCGGTTTTGTAAATTCCGTCGGGCGAAGGATGCTCATCACTAATCTCTTTTTGTGAAGCGAGAAGAATGAGTCGATCTGAACGTGAAAGAGCTTCTTCCACGCTTTTGATTGAAGAGTCGCGTCCGACGAACAATGGAATAATCATGTACGGGAAAACGACGATGTCTCTCACTGGCAACATGGGGAGATTTTGTGGGATCTCTACTTGTTCGCCATCGTAGTTGGTAACCATTCCCTAGGCCTCCTGGGCGTGAATAAGCGGTGTAATCTTGTATTGAGACCCCAACAACTGCAGTTGACTCTCAAGAAACGAATCGGACGATAAGTGGGGACGCTTTAGGAGTTTGTTGCCGAAATGATTGAAAGTATGGGTCAAATCGTTGTCGTGAGCCGAGAGTGCGTCAGAATTCGAGTTCTCGAACACCCGCTCCAACATTCTTTTGGCGAGGAGGTTCAGGTGCGGAGACAGTATTTCCCGATGGACCAAACTCGATGATCTGTTGCGAAGGAATGGATATTCCTCGGGGAGCCGGTGCGGGTGGGCGCGGAGGGGTGACGGGGGGCTGTTGGCTTTGAAGCAGATCGTGCTCGAGTGTATTTACGGTGGCAAGATCTCGACGGTATTCAGATTGAAGTTTGAAGCGCTCGTCGCTTGCTGCGTCAGGGTCAATATTCTGTGAAGAGATGCGATCGTTGAGTTCTCTTAGGCTACGAGCGTATGATTTTTCGATTTTCTCGCGCTGGTCGTGAAGTTGGTCGAGGCGTTGTTGTGCGATCGCTGGATCAAGGGCTCTAGCTGAGAAGGAAAGTGGGGAGAAAGATAAAAAAACGCCCCAGAGACCAAGGATCATCTGGAGCGTTTTAAACTTTGAGTTACTCATTATTAATAATGAACTAAGCGTAAATTTTTTGGCGATGCTCTTGCTTTTCTTTGCAAGCTACACAGAGATCAGACATGGGGCGAGCCTCGAGGCGACGAACTTCGATGGGTTCCTCGCATTCGTTGCACGCGCCGAAGCTGCCACTCTCAATTCGCTCCATTGCCTCATCGATTTTCGCAAGAAGAAGTCGTTCTCGGTCGCGAAGCTTGAAAACCAAATTTTGGTTAACTTCACTCGCGGCTAGATCGGTTTCGTCTGCCAGATCGTCGGAAGAGATCGCCAACTCATTCTTCAATGCATTCTTTGCATTGTTGATAATGCGCTGTTTCTCTTCCATCAGGAGCTTACGGTATCTTGCTAATTCTTTCGCTTCCATGAAAAGCCTCGCTTCTGAATCTTTTAAGTATATCGCGGTCCTTCGCGATGACAATTGTTTTATAAGTTTTTATAAGACCGTGCAAGATAAAATGTTTCGGCCTGTCACGTTTATAGCGATTTGTGTGTCTTTTGAGACACGGCGAATTTGCATCGTCTCTAGTTTCTTGTTACCCCCATGGCCTCATGGCCACTAAAAGAGCATCCTTGTCGTCCGCGTCCTCCTTGCCTTCCGTATCTGCTGTCATGATCTTGGCAGCGGGGCATGGAAAACGAATGAAATCGTCGTTGCCTAAAGTACTTCACCCACTGGCTGGGTTGCCCCTTCTGGCTCACATTCTACTGCGTGTTCGGGACGCGGCACCTCACTCACCTGTAGCGATTGTTGTGGGACATGGCCGCGAACAAGTCGAGTCTGAGGTTCGCAGCGACTCTCGCTTTTCAAAAATGGATCTTTGTTTTGTGGTGCAGTCTGAGCAACGGGGCACGGGACATGCGGCTCGCTGTGTTATGGATTCCGACTGGGGAAAAAAACGGCTTTTACTGAAGCAATCGGTGTTAGTTTTGCCGGGGGATCTTCCCCTCATTACAAGGGGACTTCTTGATCAGTTGTTGATGCCGCTCCATCGCGGCGAGTCAATGAGGGTTCTGACTACGATTTTGGATCATCCCACAGGATATGGTCGCATTGTTCGTCGGGGCAAGGTGGGGCCGGTCCTTCGCATTGTTGAAGAGAAGGATGCGAATACTCGCGAAAAGGCGATTCGCGAGGTGGCTGTTTCGATTTATCACTTCGATTCGGCGTTTCTCAATTTTGGACTGCAGCGGCTGTCTAATAAGAATGCTCAAGGCGAATTTTATTTAACCGACTTAGTCTCGCAAGCCTCGCGCGCCAAAAAGAAGATGGATGTTTTAGTTTGGGGCGACCCGCAAGAATTACGTGGCATTAATGATCCGTACGAATTGGCTCAGGTTGCTCGAATTTTGAATGACCGAATTCTGAAGCAATGGTTACTCGAAGGGGTTACCGTTATGGATTTAGTAACGACTTGGATCGAGCCTACGGTGCGGATTTCGAGTGGCGTGGTCATTCATCCTGGGGCTATTCTAACGGGCAATACCGAAGTTGCCGAGGGTGCTATTCTGGGGCCGTCGGTTGTACTGAAGGATGTAGAAGTCGGAGCTGGCGCTTATCTTAAAGTAGGAACCGTCGCTGAGAATGCAAAGATTGGAGCCCATTGCCAAGTGGGGCCCTACGCTCATCTGCGCCCAGGCACGGTATTGGGAATCGATGTGAAGATTGGCAATTTCGTAGAACTAAAAGAAACCCGAGTGGGAAATAAGTCGAGCATCGCCCACTTGTCGTACCTCGGTGACGCCGAGGTCGGAAGTCGAGCCAACATTGGTTGTGGTTTTGTTACCTGTAACTTTGATGGGCGAGTGATCGACGGGCGCCGTAAGCATCGGACGATCATTGAGGACGACGTATTTATGGGAAGTGATTGCCAGACTGTGGCGCCTGTGCGCGTAGGAAAGGGTGCCTACGTAGCCTCCGGATCGACGATCACGGACGACGTTCCCGCTGACTCGCTTGCGATTGCTCGCTCAAAACAGGTAAATAAAATAGGATATGCTCTGCGTTTGCGGAGCCAGCAGGAAGGTTGAAATCATGTGCGGAATTGTTGGCTATGTGGGACATCGGCTTGCGTCTGAGATTCTTCTCAAGGGGCTGAAGCGTCTTGAATATCGGGGCTATGATTCGGCTGGCGTGGCGCTATTTACGGCTCAAGGCATTGAAGTAAAAAAGTCACAGGGCAGACTTGAGAACGTGGGCTTACTTTTAGACGACGCTTCGGCGGAATTAAAAAATTCCAAGTGTGGAATTGGGCATACCCGCTGGGCTACCCATGGCCGCCCAACGACTCAGAATGCTCATCCGCACCGCACCGGGCATGTGGTGCTCGTGCATAATGGAATTATCGAGAACTATCTCGAAATCAAAAAAGAGCTTCTGGATCGAGGCCATACTCCTCAGTCTGAAACTGATAGCGAGCTTTTTGGCTTTCTTGTGCTCGATGCAATGAATTCGGGGGCGAGTCTCTTTGATGCGGTGAGGTCGAGTTTTGCCCGTCTTGAGGGAGCCTGTAGCATTGTAGTTATGTCCGAGCGCGAGCCTGGAACCATTGTGGGTGTAAGAAGGGGATCGCCCTTGGTAGTTGCCGAAGACCCCTCAGGCGGAGTCGTTCTTGCCAGTGACGCTCAGCCGTTGCTCGAGCTTACCCGTGATGTAGTTTTTCTGGAGCACGGTGATCTGGTTGTGGCTGATTCGCAGGGCTTGAAGATTTTTGATCTCGAGACTGGCAGAGCAGTGACGCGAACCACGACCCGATTGGATTGGTCACTCGATCGATTGGATAAGCAGGGTTATCCCCACTTCATGTTAAAAGAGATCCATGAACA
>CANJNU010000137.1 GCA_947475645.1 Bacteriovoracaceae bacterium
ACAACTCCATCATCGTGGGCAGCCTGCCCTCCCTGCATGCAGGGGCGACTGGGAATAGAGCTACAACTGAGTGTCAAAAAAAGGAACGAAGGAAAAGCGATTCTCTTGAGTAATTTTAACACCATTTTTCCTCCATCTAAGAATGTTAAGTGGACCCTCGAACAAACTCAAGATGACTTTATATCTACACCGGATAGAATCGGATTCATGAACAGTTCGCTTCTGAATGAACTCCTCTCTCAACCGACTGCGCCGTTCAGAGAAGATCATGTTTTGCGGTGGGTCGACCAATTCCTCAAAAAAGAAAAGATCCCATTTTTTGTCGATCCCTCAGGTAACCGGGTCGTCGGGGCCAGCTCAGAGAAGGACTATATCAAGCTACTTCGCCAAAAGTCGTCCGAACCCGTGCGACTCTTCATGGCACATACCGATCACCCTGGCTTTCACGGGCAACAGTGGCTTTCACCCACTGAGCTTCAGGTAAAATGGTACGGCGGAACGCCCACCCAAAATATTGAGGGCGCCACGGTAGGAGTTTTCAGTCGAAAGAAGTTTCTAGGAACCGCCACGATAAAAAAAAGCGTCCTCACGCCGGCGGGAACATCACTTCAAGAGAGCGTCTTGGAATGGACCTTGCCCTGTCCCTATGGAGATCAACCCGCCGAATCACTTGCGGGCGCCTTCTCCTTTCGATCTCCCGTTTGGCGCGAGAATGATCTGATTTATACCCAAGCGGCCGATGATCTGGTCGGGGTCTTCGCGATTTTGATGTTATTTCTAAACCTAAAGAAAAGAAGAAATATCCCCGTTATCGGTATTCTCACTCGCGCCGAGGAAGTCGGATTTATCGGAGCAATCGCACACTTTGAAACGGGATGGCTTCAACAAGCGCGAAGACCCGTACTTTGCGTCAGCCTAGAAACCTCGCGTACCCTGCCCGGCGCAGAAATAGGAAAAGGTCCAGTGGTACGTCTGGGAGATCGAACCACCGTTTTCGATCCCGGGGCCCTTCAAGTCTTATCTCAGCTTGCTACCACCCATTTACCCACCTCGCACCAAAAACGAATTATGGATGGCGGCAGCTGCGAAGCCACCGCAGCCTCGGCTTATGGCTTTCGCACTCTCGGAATATCCGTTCCCCTGGGCAACTACCATAATCAGAATCTGGAGGGCGGGCCCGACTCACGTGGAGCCGTCGGCTCAAAATCCCCAGCTCCTGAATTTGTCCATTCGAGCGACATAGACGGCCTAATTACGCTGTGCGAGGCCCTCATCGAGAAAAATCTTCCATGGGCAGATCCTTGGCTCAGAAAAAGAAAGGGCTTCAAGGCTGAGCTCAAAAAATCTAAATCACTCCTAAAAGGCCTCCAAACATGAAAAATATAAAAAATATTTTTAGATCCACCGTCGACTTCGTTCGCTTCTTTAAAAATGAGATCGAACGAAGCAATCTACTGCTGGTCGCGTCCAGCCTTGCTTACACCACAATTCTCTCGCTCATTCCGCTTCTCGCCGTGAGTTTCGCCATTTTTCAAGCGTTCGGTGGACTTTCTAAGCTGTATGCGGTCTTCGAGCCGTTAATTCTTTCGAACTTAGCCGAGGGGCTTGGAGAAGAAGTCGTTCTGAAGTTAAAGTCATTCATTGGAAACGCTCACGGAAGCGCTCTGGGAGTAGGCGGTTTTGTGGGCCTTGTGTTTACAAGCATGAGCATGCTTTCAAGTATTGAAAAAGCGATCAATCGCATTTGGAATACTCAGTCAAGAAGAACTCTTTTTCAGCGCGTTTCGGCTTACTGGCTCTTCATTACTCTGGGACCTCTTGCGCTGGCTATAGCCGTCGGTACAGCCACTTCTTCAGATTTTCCACTCTCGGCCCTTCTTCCTAATGGATTTGCCATGTTCGTACTCACTTCACTCCTGTTTACCGGAATCTACTTTTGGGTGCCCCACTGCGAGGTCAAACCAAAATATGCATTGATCTCAGGATTCACGGCCGCTGCTCTTTTCAACCTCGCGCAAATTGGTTTTCGCATCTACACCTCGAAAGTACTTAATTATAGTAAAATTTATGGAAGTTTAGGAGCCGTTCCTATTCTCCTTTTGTGGATCTACATTATTTGGCTTGTGGTACTGGGGGGTGCTGCTCTCTCTGCTGCCTTACAGCGCCAAGCAGCTCAATTACGACAAACTTAAATCTCCCCTCTGTTTCTTTTGCGTTGTGCGCATTCAGTCTTTAAACTGAGAGGCAACGTGGTTACTTCCAATCCGTCTTCGCCTCTTCTAAATCTCGAACATCACCTTCGCGTGCCCGACGATTTGGCGCATTACCTCGGAGCAACCGCTGCTCATCGCCGAGGCTGGACCGGAGAGGGAATTAAAATCGCCGTGATCGATTCTGGATTTTGGCCTCATCCATTTTATGCTTCTCGAAATTATCAGATTACACGCATTCCCACCGTGCACGAGCCCGAACCCGAGGTCGATTTATATGGCCACGGAACAGCTCAACTCGCCAGCATTCTATCGATTGCCCCAAACGCTGAAGTAATCGCAATTAAGTGCCTCAACCCCGATCCTTGTACCGCTCTCGAGATCGCACTTCACTACTCGCCTCACATTATTAACTGCGCCTGGGGATTCGATATCGATCAGGACCACCCGTCAGGAGCCCTTCCCGAGGAGTATTGGCGATTAGAAAAGCTCATACGCCAAACTTCAGAAGCCGGCATTACTTGGGTCGCTGCTGCAGGCAACGGCCAGTATCCTTTTCCTGCAAATATGCCCGAGGTATTGTCAGCAGGGGGGGCCTACTTAAACCCCCAAGGGCAATTCGAAATCTCGAATCTATCGTCGCGTTTTGAGAGTCAGATCTATCCAGGCCGCACGGTTCCCGATCTCTGTGGAATATCGGGAAACCTCCCCCATGGAAGGTTATTACTCGTTCCCGTTCCCCCAAGCTCACGTCTCGCCAAACGAAAAAACTGGAAATCACCCTTAAGAGGCTGGGCGCTTTTTAGCGGAACTTCAGGCGCAACAGGAATGATCTCCGGCGCGGTGGCGCTCCTTCAACAAATTCTTCCCCTTGCCTCTCCCCTGGAACTCAAACAACTTCTCATCAAAACTGCTCGACTTCTCCCTCACTCCGACTGCCGCGTTCTCGATCTTGACGCGGCCTCAATCGCTGCAGAAAAGCTCGCGTCTCGACTTATTCCCAGCTAACCTAAACGCTATGAGTACTCAAACACCCTTTCTTGAGAATCTTGCTAGAGAAGCTGCCACAGCAGATCCCGCACATGACTTTTCGCATTGCAAACGAGTACTTAAAAACGCTCTCGAAATCGCAGAAATTGAAGGCGGAGATCTCGAGATTCTCACTGCGGCGGCCTACCTTCATGACATCGCTAACTTACCAAAAAATCATCCCGATTCAAAATTCAGTGCAGATCGGTCGGCAGAACAAGCAACCGAGATTCTAACAAAAATAGGAATGTCGGCAGAGAAGATTATTCTCATTCGAGACGCAATTTTGGGTCATAGCTACTCGCGAGGCCTCATCCCCCAGACTCATGAGGGTCGGGTTTTTCAAGATGCTGATCGATTGGACGCACTCGGCGCCATCGGAATTGCACGCACATTTACGGTGGGCGGCGCCACGGGGCGGTGCATTTATCACTTGGAAGATCCATTTGGAGAGACGGATCGAGTTTTGGACGACAAGGACAACACCCTTGACCATTTCAACATTAAGCTATTTACACTGGTGGAAAAAATGCAAACAGCAACCGGGAAGCAAAAAGCCCAAGAGCGCGTGCAGACTATGCGTTACTTTATGAGCGCACTTCAAATCGAGATTCTGTAACCGCCATCACCAACGGTGATAGGCAGGATGCCCCGGCTTAACCGCTACAAACGTACCCACACAGGTTGCACACAATTGGTCTTCCGAAAAAAGCCGTGCTTCAATGATGGCACGATCAGTATTCGATTCTTTCACCCAAGCAGTAAGTCGAATTCGTTCGTGCGAAGGGGTGGGCCGCAATAGCTTCACCCCATATTCTGCTGTAACCGTGCAAGGCGGTTGATTCAATCCGCCCTGTTTCATCAGATGCCATGCGGCAGTCCAGTTGGAGTGACAATCCAAAAGTGAGCCAATAATTCCGCCATTCAGCATTCCCGGAAAGGCGTCATGATAGGGCTTTGCACGCCATTCTGCACGAACGAAACCACTCTCTTCGTCGGGAACACTTTGAATCTGAAGACCAGACGCATTCGCTGGGCCGCATCCAAAACAGATGCTCTTGGGCGAGTACTTCATCTGCAACGACTCAAAGGCCGCTAAATTTTGAATGACTGGATTAGAAGTTATGTCTCGTAGGTCTTGTTGGATCGTGTGTTTCGGAGACTCAACGATCCGGCCCACCTCTTTCCCATGCGCGAAGAATA
>CANJNU010000138.1 GCA_947475645.1 Bacteriovoracaceae bacterium
CATGGGCGCCACGGAGAAATTGGAGATGACCAGCTGATGCAGCCATCCCAGACCGTGATAGCCGCCAAAATAAAGCGCGGTGAACAGGCCACACGCCGTGGCCATATTAACGTATTCGGCCATCATTAAGATGGCAAACTTCATCGAACCGTATTCAAGGTGATATCCCGCTACAATCTCTGACTCGCCCTCGGGTAAGTCAAACGGCAGGCGATTCGTTTCAGCGAATGCGGCGGTGAGAAAAATCAAGAACCCAACCGGCTGCACCAAGACTCCCCACTTAGAGATTGCAAGCGGTCCGAGCTGCACCAACGTGTCTGCCTGCGCAAAACTGATGTCTCTCAAGCTCACGCTTGAATAACACATAATAATGCCAACGACGGAGAGCCCCATCGAGAGCTCATAGCTAATCATCTGAGATGCGCTACGAAGACTTCCCATCATGGCGTACTTGTTGTTCGAGGCCCATCCGCCCATAATAATGCCAAAGACGCCCAGGGATGCGACTGCAAATACGTAGAGCACGCCGACGTTTAGATCGGCTACCTGAAATTTCAAAAGGTGCTCGCCAATCTGAATCTGGCTTGCATACGGAATTACGGCAAACGTCATGAATGCTGGCGTAAGAGAAACCACGGGTGCCAGTAGGTAATAGAACTTGGCGACATGGGTTGGAACCGTGTCCTCTTTAAACATAAACTTAATAGCATCGCAAATAGACTGCAATAACCCAAAAGGGCCAATACGATTAGGGCCCTGCCGATTTTGCATCCACGCTGATCCGCGGCGCTCCACCCAAGCCATAATCGGGGCGACATGCAAGAGAATCACAACAAGGACCACGACCTTAATGATCATGGTTGCGATTTCAAAATTTTGCCAAAAGAGTTCCATGGACCGTATTCTCCGGATTCTAAATTAGGACGACTTGCGATTCATCCACATCATGAGGATTTCTGAGAGCGCCTTACTCTTGCCCGCTGGGATTACCGCGCGACGAAGCTTCTGCTCTTTCCCTTGGAAGTTCACGATGGTTCCGTCCTTCTCGGCAAACGCCGTTCCAGGCAAGACTACCGAAAAATTACGGGCCTCACTCTTTTCGAACACGCCCACACCCACCAACTTCACGCTTGGAAGCTCAGGAAGTTCGGCACGCCCACCACGCACTACTAGAACTGCGTCGGTTCCATCGGAGATGCCGCGAAACGGCTTCAGCCCTAATTGCTCAATTCCATGAAGATTGGCGGTTTTACTTCTGCGCTTTAAAAGCTTGTCCGCCGCGGCGTCGTCGGCCACGGTTGCCACTCCAGCCGTTCCAAAATGAACTATTTCAGCGCCAGAAAGGTGTTGAGGAATGAACGACTGAAGAAGCAGAATCTCTTCGTTCGTTAGATCGCTACCCACCAAAACCGTAAGTTTGCGTGCACCCACGAGTGCCGCCTTGGCCGCATCCAAGGCCGAATCCCAGTCGGTCATCGAAAGATCGTCGTTTTTACCCTTGATTGCCGGCTCTACCACACGTTCTGCCGAGTGCAGGTAGTGGAAATTAAATCGCCCTTCGTCGCACAGCCAGTATTGATTTACATCCATGTTCACGCGCGGAAGACAGCGATGAACTCGGTTGGCGTCTTGATGAATTTCCATATTACAGCCACGTGAACAGCCTTCACAAACCGTATTCGTCTTTTTCAGGTACCATGCCCGCCGCTTAAAGCGAAAGTCCTTCAAGGTAAGAGAGCCCGTGGGGCAAATGTCGGAATAGTTACCGGCATAGTCGGTCTCTAGTGGGCGTCCATCAATCGTCGTAATCTCGGTATTATTGCCACGACGCACGGCCACCATTTCGTGAATATTTGCCACCTCTTCGCCAAAGCGAATGCAGCGTGTACAGTGAATGCATCGATTCATGTTCTTCTTGATCACTGGGCCCATGTCGAGATCAAGGTAAGTACGCCGCTCTTCGGTGTATCGAGAATTTGAGTCGCCAAACTTGTATGAGTTATCCTGCAAATCACACTCGCCAGACTTATCGCAAATCGGACAGTCGAGCGGATGGTTAATGAGCAGAAACTCCATGATCGATCTCTGATTTTGCTTGGCGATCTCTGACCGCGTGTGCACCACCATGCCTTCGGTTGCTGGCGTCGAACAGGCCGTTTGAAGCTTGCCCATCTTCTCGACCTGAACCGCACACATTCGGCACTGTGCTACAACCGAGAGCCCTGGATGGTAGCAAAAATAGGGGATTTCAATTCCCACTTTTTTGGCCACTTCAATAAGGTTCTGGCCGGGTGTAAATTCGGCCTCGCGACCATCAATGGTGCACTTGGGCATTTTTTCCACTCCTAATATAGGCTTCAAAATCGGCTCTAAACTTCTTTACAAAGCTCGTCACGGGCCCAGCGGCCGCATCGCCGAGCGCACACAGCGTCTTACCGCTAATATTGTCTGCAATATTTAATAAAAGATTAAGGTCCTGCTCACGGCCATGTCCCTCTAGAATGCGATGAATTACGTCTTCCATCCATTTGCATCCTTCGCGGCAGGGGGTGCACTGACCACACGACTCGTGCTCGTAGAACTTGGTAATTCTTTGAATTAACCTCACCACACAATAGTCTTCACTTACCACCATCATGGCGGCCGAGCCCATCATGGTACCGATTTTCATCAGGGGCTCGATATCGTAAACTACATCGATTTCGTCTGCGGTTAGAACCGGAGCCGACGATCCTCCCGGAATAACGGCCTTCAGTTTTTTATCCCCGAGAATTCCGCCACCCAATTGATCAATAATTTGGCGAATGGTCATAGAACCCGCCGCGATTTCGTAAACGCCTGGTTTTTTAACGTGGCCCGAAATCGAGATTAAACGCGTGCCGCCCGATTTCTCCAACTTTCCAAGTTTGGCGAACCAATCGCCTCCATTATTTAGAATGAAGGGAATGTTGGTGAGGGTCTCGACATTATTCACCACCGTGGGCCCACCAAATGCTCCCGCCTGCGCAGGAAAGGGGGGTTTTACCCTGGGTTCTCCGCGTCGACCCTCTAATGAATTGAGTAGACCCGTTTCTTCGCCACAAATGTATGCGCCCGCACCGCGATGTACCGTTAGATCAAAGTTGAATCCGCTTCCCAGAATATTCTTCCCTAGATAGCCGGCCTTGTAGGCCTCTTCGATTGCTGCATTCAACAGCTTCGCCTCGCGTGTGTACTCTCCGCGAATATAAATATATCCAATACTTGAACCGATCGCATGCCCAGCAATTAACATTCCCTCAATCAAAAGATGAGGCGTGTAGCGCATGAGATCTCGATCTTTAAAGGTTCCAGGCTCGGATTCGTCCGCATTACAAACCACGTATTTGGGCTTGCTGGATTGCTTGGGAATAAATCCCCACTTCATTCCAGTTGGAAATCCCGCTCCACCCCGGCCACGAAGATTGGACTTCTTCACTTCAGTGATGATGTCGTCGGCCGACATGCCGAGCGCTTTTTTTAAAGCACTGTATCCGGCCATCTTTTCTAAGTAGTAGCTAAGAGGTCGGGCCTGTTCATTAAAATGTTGGATATAAAGGGTTTCTGACATGATTTACTCCAGCGACTCCAAAATCTGATCGAGCTTCTTCGAGTCCAGATTTTCGTAATAGTCATCGTTCAGCATCATCGCAGGAGCCGTGCCACAGGCGCCTAGACACTCTTCTTCCATTAACGTAAATTTGCGATCGCGGGTCGTTTCGCCACACTGAATATTCAATTTGCGCTCAACCTGTTCTACCAATTCGTTTGCACCGCGCAGACAACACGCTACGTTCGTACAGATTTTAACGTGGTATTTTCCAACCGGTGTTAAATTATACATCGTATAGAACGAGGCCACTTCGCGCACCTGAGCGGGATGAATTCCGATATAGGCGCCAATTTCTTCAAGCACTTCTGGTGGAAGCCAGCCCGTCTCCTCTTGCGCCTGATGAAGGGCGGGTAAGAGCAGGGCAACTCGCGTAGGATATCGAGGAATGAGCTTTTCCATCTCTGCGTAAAACTTCTGAGAAAGGATTTTTGATGCCATTAGCGATCCAACTCCCCTGCGATAACATTAATACTTCCTAGTGCTGCAACCATATCAGCAATCTTACTTCCTTCAGTCATGGGGGTTAAGCCCTGATAGTGGTAAACACTTGGCCCGCGAATTCTCATACGATGGGCCCGGGGTCCTCCCTGCGAAACGATATAGAAGCCCAGTTCGCCGTTTGCGGCCTCGGTTGCCGAATAAACCTCTCCCGCCGGAACATCAAAGCCGGTCATGAAGAACTTAAAGTGATGAATCAACCCTTCCATGGTGTTGTAAACCACGTCCTTTTCAGGAATTCGAACACGTTTATCTTCCGTCCAAATAGAGCCCTTTTTAATGCGATCGGCGCACTGAG
>CANJNU010000139.1 GCA_947475645.1 Bacteriovoracaceae bacterium
AATCCTGACCCCAGGTCTTTGACTCTAAGAAAAACATTTCCGCTTCATCAGGCTTCAAAAAACGACTTTTCGCCTGCCCCAGTGCGAATAAAAGCGTATCCAAGTCAAACTTTCGGTCGTCGATACGAATATTTCTGAGAATACTCTTAAGAATATCTCTCTGGTCGTTCGTGTCTACAATCGAGAAATCATTCTGAAATCCTAACACTTGCGCATGCTCGCGAAGGATTCTGACACAAAGGCTGTGAAAAGTGCTGATCGTTAAGCCCTGAGAGGCCCGTGAACCCGCCACTTGCGTGATCAGTTTCCTTACTCGATCCTTCAACTCGCCCGCAGCTTTATTGGTGAACGAAAGCCCCAAAACTGCCGACCCAGGCACGTGACGCTCGGACACAAGATGAGCAATTCGGTAGGCCATGGTGCTCGTTTTTCCGCTTCCAGCGCCCGCCAGTACTAATAACGGGCCATTTCCATGCAGAACGGCTTCCTTCTGCGCGGAATTGAGTCGGTTGAGGTTCAGCGGCATGATCTCCAACTACACGAATTCCCTACACTTTCCAATTATAAGCTCAATCTTTCTTTAACCGACTTGATTAGTCAGGTTTTATTTGTTAACCGACAGCTCGATTCTTCTGAAAAATCAAAAGGAGCCCCCCATGACACAGAACACCCCAATTAGGCCGTCACGCCCCAGTATCTCTTTACTAAGTGCAGCAATCTTCGCCCTTCCGCTTCTGGCATGCAATGCAACCGGTCCTTGCTCGCAGCACTTCTCAAATCCACTCGAAATGCAGGCTTGCCGAGTGGGCGCCGAAGAGGTTGCTCCCCTGGTGAAATCCATCCAAGAAGCCGATCTCAGCTGCTCGGTAAAATTCGATGTTCGATCGATCGATGCCGGCGACACTGCGTGGTTTGAAAAAGCCACACAAATGGCCGATCTCTATAATGCATGTCACTTGGGCGCCGCAGGAAGACTGGTGATCGAGAATGAGGGCTGCCTTCAGGTCGTGATGACTGGTCGAAACGTACACTGTCGATAAATACCTTGGTGGCGCCTTCTACTGCGCTTAAGATAGAGGAGTGTTTCGCGAGGACCTGAATATTCTTGTTGTTGATGACGTGAACGCGATACGTGTGCAGATCCGCGAGCTACTTTACACTTTCGGATTCAAGAAGGTAACGATAGCGAGAAACGGCGCCGAAGCACAAGTGCTACTCATCACTGAGACGTTCCAACTGATTCTCTCTGATTGGCATATGGATCCGGTTGATGGCCTGAGTCTGTTAAAGTTTGTTCGAGGTAACCCAGACCTTAAGCACATTGCGTTTATTATGGTTACAGCCGAAAATACCAAGGAAAGCGTTATCGAGGCCATAAAGTGCGGTGTCGATGACTTTTTGATGAAACCGCTGACCTCTTTTCAAATCCAAAACAAAGTGTTTGGAGTTCTACTTCGCAAGAAGGTGCTTGAATGAGTCCTACTCCAGTTACAGATCCAAAAATTATCGAATTCATTGACGAAATGGTCGGGTTTGCAAAAACTGCAGAAGAAACGCTCAGTCAGATCGAGAAAGATCCTGAGACCGAAAAAAGTCGTTTCTCCGTATTCTCCGATCGTATGTTCACGATCCGCGGCACTGCGCTTCAGCTCAACCTTCCGCACATCGCTCATATTGCGGGCATTAGCGAAGAGATCGCCATCAAAGCGAAGGATGCCTCGACACGAGCTCAAATTCGAAAATGCCTGGGCAGCCTATGGGATGCTCTCAGCACGATCAAATACCTTCTCGAAAATCACCTCAGCGAGACATCGGAAGAACAGCAATTTTTAATTACGCGATTAGAGGACACTCTTCGTCGCCTCGGTGGAGCGCGTCCTACAATCAGCGAAACAGATATTGAAGACCTACTTAAGCAGCGAAGCTAGTTTATATTTCCAGCCTACCCAAGCCACATAAGCGAGCTGAAGCCCCACGAATATTGCCACCGAACTCATTCCACCCGAAGCAAAGCCGTAGGAGTGTAATCCCACACCCAAAACAAAATTCACTCCATACCAAGCCATCACCACTGAAAGAAAACTCACCACACTCCAAGCGGCGAATCCGAATTGCCCCACCCAGCCAGTAAAACGGGCGTGCAAAATGGTAAGGTAACAAAGCAGTGCGATTAAAGCCCAGACCTCTTTCGGGTCCCAACCCCAAAACCGCCCCCACGAGTAATCGGCCCAGATTCCACCCAAAATGGTTCCCGCAGCAAGCAGTACTACACCAAACTGCATCGCACGATAAATAAGCTGATTTATCGACGCTATTTTAACCTTCACTCCTGCTCGATCTGCTTGAGTAAAGTAATAGAGAGATACATTTCCAAGGCCCAAAGTCAGAGCCAGTGCTGCATATCCCAAAGTAATCGTCAAAACGTGAATCGTAAGCCAGTAATTACTTCTGAGCACCGGAACCAAAGGATGAAGCCCCGGATCCATCATTGCGGGTGCTGCATCGGCAGCAATTAATCCGGCCGCAGCGAGAACACAAGAAACCAAGAAGAGAATTCCCTGACGATGAATCAGATACAGAATACCCGCGAAAACGGCTTGGCCAAAGCTCACCCAAATAATTGATTCGTACATGTTCGTAACAGGGGGTCTTCCCGCAACAAAACATCGCATAAGAATGCCCGCCAACTGAATCAAAAAGGCGATTCCGGTTAAACTCAGTGCAACTGATTTTAAGTTCCAACGGAATGCCAAAAGCCAAACCAATGCACCCAGAACGTAGATCGCCCACGACCAGAGAAAGGGGCGATACCGATTATAGAGTGACTCAACATGAATTCGCGACGCCATCGAGTCGCTCCACTGAGGAGCACTCTTATGAATTTGATCAAGAAGCACTTGCGACGCGAGCTCGAACTGTGGCCTATCCTCGGCTTGGTAGGCATGAACCAACCGGGCCATCGAGTTACGAATTTCGGTGCCCTCGGGTCCATTTTCGGCAATTGACTTCCAATTCCCGGAAGCGTGCGGAATTAAAGTCCACGCCTCGCCCGAAATCATACGATGAAACGCCGTTAACTTCTCGATCACGCGCTTCAACTCTTGCTCTCTTGGATCGGCCTTCGCTGTTTTCGCGATCGGTGCCGATACTTGCTGCCCGTCCATGCCCTGTGCGTACTGTGCCAGTGCAACATTTGCCATTAACTCACGGGGCGCAAATCGGGTTTTCTTTAGATCGAGGCCGAGCTGTCGGCGTACATCTTCGCGTGAAACTTGAATAAACTCAACATTGAGCCATGACTCGGGAAATGCCAATACAGACAATAGAAAATCTGCAGCATCCCAACTCTGAAACGACCGTGAACCCGTTTCAAAAAGAAGGACCTCTCTTCCAAAAGAATCGAGAGGCTTGAGGCGTCCTCCACTCTGAATGGGAACCTCATGAATCGTGTTAAACGACCACTGCTTAGGCGCGGGTATCGAACCCGTTTCGGCCGAGAAACTGACGGTGCTCGTCAACTGAGCCGCCACTATCAAAGAGAGAGCTGTCCCTAAAATTATAATTCGCTGAAATTTCATGATTAGATCTTCACTTTCTACTACCGAATTTTTGCTTTGCGATACTTCACGGCAAAAAGAAGAATCGCCCCGAGCACGATCAGTAAAGATCCGAAGTACTTCAAGGTACGCCCCGGATCTCGATTCACGCTGAAAATAGAAACCACTGGGCGAGGTTGCGCGTCCTCGTAGCTTGCCTGATAAACGCTGATTCCATTAAGCGACAACGGCTCGTTCATCGAGATGGTCAGCTGTCTTTCGGCAGCCTTCCCGGTCAACGACTTCAATTCCGACGTCTGGGCTTCTACAGTGACATCAGAGGAATACGCCGACGGATCGAGGCTTCCCTCATAGTGGGAGACATGAAATCGATCGAGTCTCACGCCAAAAGGAAGCACAACACGATGAGGAAAATACCCGATTTCAACTTCACCCTTCGCGGTATGAAGTACCGCACGATCTCCCCATCCCAACCATGACTCGGCACCTTCTCCGCCCCGTCCCGATATCACATGAATTGCTGAAGGAGGGGCACCCTGTCCATATTGAACACGGGAGGGTTTAAAGCTGGCCAAAGGAACCGCGTCCTTTACCCAATCCAAAACAGTGAGTTTCACGCCTCCCTTCCAGCCCGGCTGGATTACGGCGCCACGAACGACAGTAGAAGCGAGAGTTTCTTTTTTAACTTTTCCATCCGAAGTGTGGGCCTGATAGCTTAAGCCACCCTTTGCCTGAGGGATAAATGAAATCGATGGATGACCTACTTTAGGCTTTAGACTTTCCCCTAACGCAAACCGAGCCGGCCCCATCGGAACGACACGAAACGAAGCGTCTCCGGTCCAAAGCCAGAATTCTTGCGTGATTCGCAT
>CANJNU010000140.1 GCA_947475645.1 Bacteriovoracaceae bacterium
AAACGAACTGCAATCCAAGCGTCTTCGGCAGAATAGCGCGTGGCCAGATCGACCGGAATTTGGTCGAACGTAAGTGCATCCTTACCTTTTCCACACACTTGCTCGAAACTCAGCGTTGTGTAACCCAAATACTGTGCAGCCAACGTTTCTAAATTATGTCGCCCATGAGGATTTAAAACATAAGCCGCAACCATGGTGTCTGCACCAATACCCGAGGGCTTAAGGCCCATCGCGATCAACACACTCCAGTCGTATTTTAAATTTTGGCCGATCTTCTTATATCGAGAATTCTCAATGAACGGACGCAAGCGACCTAAAACGAGATCTAACGAAAGCTGATCAGGAACGCCTCCTGCAAGTGAGGGAGTGTGTCCCACAGGAATATAATAACTGGCCGACTCGTCCGGACAAATTGCAATTCCCACCAACTCTGCCACACGCGGATTAAGAGACGTAGTTTCTAAATCGAAACCAAACTCAGTTCCCTTTTCAAGAATCGTCACTAAAGCAGCGAGTTGTGTTTCAGTTTGAACAACGTAAAAAGGTAACTTCTCAGGAGCCGCCTCTGCTTCAGAAACGGGTTGCGCACCTAAAACGGGTTCTATTGGAAGCACAGAGGGTGATGCGACACTCTCTTTCGCCGGAGCCCCAAACGACTTTGCATTGGCCCAACGTTCTGCGAGCGAGTGAAAGTCCATTTCTTTTAAAAAACTCACGCATTCGGGGGTCACTGCAAAGTGAAATGACATCTCTTCAAAGGAAACGCTCACTTCAAGCTTATCCTTCAGCGAAGCGAGTTCGGCAGAAAGTAAGGCCTTCTCGCGATTCGCGTGAATTCCCTCACCCTTTTTTCCTGGAATCTGTCCCTGTGCTGCTGCAGCTAAAACTCCCTGCATCGATCCAAATTTTTTCAGCAAGTCGGTTGCCGTTTTTGGACCCACACCCGGAACCCCAGGAATATTATCTGAGCTATCGCCCACCAAGCCCAAGTAGTCTCGCACCAAGTCAGGCCCTACTCCAAACTTCTCCTCGACCTCGGGTATTCCGTAGACCTTTCCTGACATCGTATCCCACGAGTTTACGCGCGGGCCAATGAGCTGCATGAGGTCTTTATCGCTTGAAACAATAACGACGCGGTTTAGAGGAGAAAGCTCGATCCATCGGTGCGTGAGGGTGGCGATCAGATCATCCGCCTCGACCCCCGACTGCCGGAAGGATGGAAACCGCAACGAACGAATGAGCTGCTCGATGCGATCAAACTGGGGAATAAGATCTTCGGGGGGCGCCGACCGATTTGCCTTATATTCGGGATAGATCTCCTTCCGAAAGGAAGGCTCTTTCGAGTCATACACCACGGCCAGATGCTCAGGCTTCGCCTCGTCCACTAATCGAGCTAACATCGTGGCTACGCCGTAAATGGCATTGGTTGGCTCGCCCGCGCGATTATGCAACGGCCGAATGGCATAGAAGGCTCGAAAAATGAATGAACTAATATCTACTAAATAGAGCGTGTGCGCCGGATCGGCGAGCGGCTTCGATACTGAAATCATGCGGCAGAACCTGTCGGCACGACTTCGGTATCACCCATTACATCCCCCAAACGCCGACCTTTATCGACGCGCACCATGAGATAAACCTCGATCGCCATCAGGGGAACACCGAGTAGGCCCAATATAATCCATCCCCAAAAAGGAATAATAGCGAAGAAGGTGGCCACACCCACTGGCGCATTGCGCAAGCAAGAGGCCCGAAGCGAACACGGCCTTCGCTCTTCGTTCTCGTGTACTTCTTCGACTTTCAGTTTGAACAACTTCTTACCCAGGCTTTGCCCCTGAACTTTTCCTAACTTCAAGCCGTCGGCTACCAAACTATAAAGAAAGCCCGCCATCGGGCCCAATGGGTAAGGTAAGATGCCGCCCAGCGCGAAAACAACGAGCAGGTCTACCATCTTTGCTAGTATTCGGGGCAGCGCGATTTCCTTCGATTGACTACTTGAGTTCACTTGCACCAAATTCGCTCACTTCTACTTTTGAGCCGACAAATGCTCAGGAAGATAAAAACGGTCTAAAAGATCGACGATCGAATGAATCGCGAAAATATGGGTTTCCTGCACACGGCTACTATTTTTTGCCTGAGAAACATTCAGACTTATGTCAGAAAGGGACTTAAGCAGGCCCCCCGACCCCCCAGTCAGGGACACCACTTTACAGCCCAACTGCTTGGCGCGCTCAACAGCAAGCACCACATTCTTCGAATTACCAGAGGTCGAGATCGCCAAAAGAAGATCGCCGGGTTTAGCTAAGGCTTCAACTTGCTTCACAAAAACCCAATCATAGCCGTAGTCATTTCCAATGGCTGTGAGATTAGACGTGTCGGTAGTGAGCGCTATTGCCGCCAAGGGCGGGCGCTCAATCATCATTCGACCCACCATCTCGGCTGCCATGTGCTGTGCGTCAGCAGCCGATCCACCATTTCCAAGAATGAGCAGCTTGCCACCCTGCTTTATGCAGTGTCCCAGAAGTTGAGCCACTTCTCCCAGTGCATCTCCGCACTCCTCAAGAAAAGCACTGCGTGCTCGATTCGACTCGTCAGATGTGGTGATCAGATATTCTTTCCAGTTCATAGTGTTCCTTTGGGGATACCTCGAATCAGAAACATATTCAATGAAATCGGCCCTTCATTTCTAGTATGGACAACACTCGGCAAGCCCATTAAGTGTGAGGAAGAACAACGATTGAGCACGGAGGATTTACCATGGCAGGCACGAACACTTTAGCAGCAACGGATGCAAACTTTGAGAGCGACATCATGAAGTCGACAGAGCTGTCGCTCATCGACTTCTGGGCCGAGTGGTGCGGACCCTGCCGCCAATTGGGGCCTACGATCGACGCCATTGCAGACGAGTTTGTCGGAAAAATGAAAGTTTATAAGATGAATGTGGATGAAAACCCCGCTACGCCCACTCGCTTTCACGTTCGCGGAATTCCCACATTAATCTTGATCAAGAATGGACAGCTGGTCGACCAGATTGTGGGAAATCAACCGAAGAACGTCATCGTGCAAGCGATTGAAAAGCACCTTTAATCGAATCGATCATTTTCATCCCGATCACACTTCACCGAAGGTACGCCGACAATAAACCGTCAGTGTGCCTTCGGTTTTTTTATTCGATCGCCTTTTAGATTGACCAGAAACTTCAATGGTTTAACCTTAAAGTAATCGACCGTGAAAGGGATACACCATGGAATCTCCTAATTTTCTTCAAAGCATCGTTTCGGCATTCCAAACAGGCGGCACGTGGATGGTTCCAATTGCCATTGCCCTAGCCGCTTCGATTTCGCTCGTAATCGAACGATCTATTCGCCTCACTCAAATGAATATCGACGGCGCGACGTTCATGCACGAAATTCAGAAATACATTCTAGCAAACGATGTAGATGGAGCCATTCGAATCTGCAACGGGGCCACACGTGCTGCGCTTCCGCGTGTTCTGAAGGCAGGCCTTCAGCGCGCTGGACGCGATGACACACAAATTCAAAACGCAATCGATGCGGCAAGTTTAGAAGTAATTCCTCGCCTCGAAAGACGCCTGAGTTACTTGGCTCTGATTGCGAATATCTCTACGTTGCTAGGGCTGCTGGGAACAATTAACGGCTTAATTCGTTCTTTCGCCGCGATCGCTCAAGCCGATCCCGCGCAACGGCAGGCTATTTTGTCGGCAGGTATCTCGGAAGCGATGAACGCCACCGCGTTTGGTTTAATTACTGCCATCTTTACTATGATTATGCACAGCTTTCTTACTACTCGGGCCAGCCGTATTCTCGAAGAGATTGATGAGTTTGGTGTGAAGCTGATGGACTTGCTGTCGGCACGGAAGTATCGCCACAGCACACAAAAGTCGGAATAACGGTAATCTTCGAGTGCTGAAACGCCCTACTTCCCGCAGAAATAGTCATCACGGGCAAATCGAGCTAAACTTGGTTCCAGTTTTGGACACCTTGGTGACACTCATTGCCTTCTTGCTCTTTACCATGAGTTTTTTAAACGTGGTAACGATCGAATCGCCCGTTCCTCAAGTAAGCTCAGAAGACGTTCAGCAAAAACTGAAGGAGAAGCCCCTTCAACTCACTGTAACCCTTCGCGACAACGACATTGAAGTATGGAGTCCTTTTGAAAAGATTCCACCTAAGAAAATTTTGCACACTCTTCCAGGACAACCCGATCTTAAGACGCTACACGAAATTCTAATCGACGTAAAAAAGCAGTTCCCCGAAGAAACAAAGGTCGTTTTAGTTCCCTCGGCGTCTTTAAACTACGACACTCTTGTGGCTACGATGGATTCTATGCGCTTGCTCGAAGCGACGGATACGCCAATCTATGCAGCGAATCCAAAAACAGG
>CANJNU010000141.1 GCA_947475645.1 Bacteriovoracaceae bacterium
TACAGCGCTCCTTCTTCCGTTTGGTCGTCTGTCTGATCAGTACGGTCGTAAGCGGGTATTTAGAAGTGGTTTTCTCGTTTTCGCTTTTGGTTCGCTTCTCTGTGGCTTGGCTTCGGGCCTACCCTCACTCGTCGTCGCCCGAGTCATTCAGGCCATAGGAGCCGCCATGCTGATGGCGAACGGTCCTGCGATTATTACCTCGGTGTTTCCTATTAACGAACGAGGAAAGGCGCTGGGAAATCTCTCGATGGTCGTTAGCGCCGGACTGATCTTAGGCCCAAGTCTGGGTGGATTTTTAATTAGTCTTGCGGGTTGGCGAAGTATCTTTATAGTGAACGTGCCGATTGGAATACTCGGATCATTTCTGGTTCAGCATTTTCTCGAAGACGACCAGGCCGCGCCTAAACGGGTGCCTTTTGATTGGCTTGGAGCGATACTTCAGTCAATCTTCCTCGTCTCTTTTGTGATGCTTTTTGATCCACCCGATCTGGCCATCGGAAAGGCGATTCCCTTTTCTTCTTATCGTTTATTGTTTCTATTTATTACTTTTTTAGTGGGCGTCTGGTTTATACGAATTGAATCCAAGGTGCTGACCCCCATTTTTGATCTGAGCTTGCTACGGGATCGAACTTTTTGGAGTGGTAATCTAGCGGCCTTCCTTCTCTTCGTTGCGTACTCCTCGGTTACTGTACTGATGCCCTTCTTCATGGAAGGTGTACTGCGTCTTCCCGCTCATCGCTCTGGCCTACTGATGACGGCTGTTCCCATTGCGATTTTAATTGTAGCGCCAGTTGCAGGGCGACTTTCTGACCGTTTTGGAAGTAAAGGGCTGAGCTTTTTCGGTGCGATGATTGGTGCAATTACTCTCTTCGCGATGGCCGGTGTTTTGAATGCTGGGCTCTCGGAGTCCGTGTCGTCTGGCTTTTTAGTGCTCGTTCTTCTTCTGATGGGAGCCGCGCTTGGACTATTCCAGTCGCCGAATAATAGCGCAATTATGAGTAGCGTGGAGATCGAGAAATTGGGAGTTGCCTCTGCATTTCTAGCTACCGTTCGAAATTTGGGTTGGGTCACAGGCACTGGCTTGTCGACTACCGTTTTTGCTTGGAGATATCAGGTCTCCGACGACTTTCTGAGCGCACTTCACTTTACGTTCGCCTGCGCAGGTGGATTTGCAGTTTTATCGATGGGGTCTGCGCTTCTTAAGAAGAAACTACCGCGCACCTCAGACGAGTGCGCCGACACCGGAAATGAGGCATAGGCATGGCATGGCAGAGAAAGGAGAAGCCACTCACACGTGATCAGGCCATCACAGAAGCGCGCATTGTTCTGGCTCCCTACTGGTTCGCCTCGGATCCCTTAATTGCAGCTACTCCCGCCGACCCAGAATTAGGACGGCCAGCTGCCGTATATCCCCTTACGGCTGCGTTTGAAAAGAAGGCATGGGCGGTGATCCTTGCCGATCCTACTCAGTTTTCGTGGCATGGGGTTCTTACCTACGCGAGAGAGTGGCATAAGCGCTATTCGCCACATCGATTTGAGGTCATGCTCGTACTTCGCTCTCCGTTCCCCACCTTAAATGCGATGGGCCTCCTTCACGCTGCGATCGGTAAATCGGCATCGCATCTGATGCCGGCCCAATTGGTTTTTCCGATCGTGCTCGATCATGATGGAATGTTGTTCGAAGTCTTCGGGGCTTCGCGGGGATTGCCACGCGTGGAGGTGGTTTGGGAGAAAAATCGAATTTGTGAGTTTTCGTCTCCGGATATCTGGAGTCACGCTGAAATTGAAATTCAGAAATTCCTCAGGATTCGAGATCCAGGGTTGCCTCTGTCTTTACCCATGAAGGGCCCCGAGGGAATTAAAAAGGAATTGGGCTTTCTTGAATTGAAAAAGGGAGTACTTCCATCGGGAGTAAAATTGACTGGTAACTGGATTCTTCATGACGATCATATTGAGAGTAAGGATTCGACCGCCGGAATTGACTTCGTCACACCTTCGCCTTATGTAGGAATCGTAGCCAAACCTGTAAACGCTGGAAAGCCAATCGCGCATCTTCCCTCGCTTCGTATCGAGCTCTCAACAGGCCCAGTCTATGACTCAGTATCTGGCATCGATCTCAGTTTTAGTGATGACGGTAAGTCAGAACTAAAGGTGGTCGAGCCCCGGCTTTATCATTTACTAAAAGCGCTTCCCGTTAAGGAAAGGCATGTGATCATTCAATGTCACCAAGTCGAGAAAGACCCTATCGCCATCTACGGCTTTAGATTGGCCGAGTAGTTCAATCTGTTCTAGTCAGGGTGATGCATCGTTCCCATTCGACGATACTCGCTCGATCTTCCGAATCGCGGGCTCGAGCCAGACGCTGATGAATCAAAAGTTGAAATTCGGGTGTGAGGATCAGATCCCCATTCTCGATCGCATTAAAGAGCGTAATGGCTAGGTTTCGTGAAAATTGGTGTGGCTTAACACGGCTCAGGGCCGAATTCCGAACGCGTACGCGATACCCTTCGTCCGATTCTGCTAGCAAGGACTCCCAACTAAAAAGGTGTTCGGCTCCAGAGGTCAACGGCGGGGCGATATTATTTTTTACGGGCTTTTGGTTAAAGGGGCAGACCTCCTGGCACACGTCACAACCTGCGACCCAATTACTTATGCGGGTCTTTTGTTCCTCTGATAGCGCCAGTTCGCCGCGCTTTTCGAGTGTCCAATAACTTACGCATCGCTTTGAATCGAGCGATCCACTGCTCGTAAAGGCTTGCGTCGGGCATCGATCGAGGCAGCGCGTGCAATTACCACAGTAGTTCGGAAGAAGTTGCGGCCCCTGCTGTGTTTTGTGGTTGATTAGAACACTGCCAATAAAAAAATAACTTCCTAACTGAGGGTGAATGAGTAACGTGTTTTTTCCGATCCACCCAAGACCGGCAAGCGCCGCCCAGCTGCGCTCAAGAACCGCGCTAGTATCGACGCAGACTTTCCAGTGCAGAGTTGATTCAGCTGACTTCGCCTTTACCCTCTCCATTAAAACTTCGAGGCTCGTAAGAATCACTTTGTGATAGTCGTTATCGCGAATGTAGCGCGCGTATTGAACGCCCTTCTTGGCCGATGTGGCCCCGTTGGGACTATTCGCGTAGGGAAAGGCAACGCATAAAATACTCTGAGCGGCCGGGAACACGAGCCTCGGATCTTCCCGGCGTTCTTGTCCGCGCAACAAGTAGTTCATGTCGCCGTGTTTTCCATCGGCTATCCAATCACGATAGCGCTGGCGATGAGGCATGAATGCGTCTTGGGAAAGATCAAGGTCAACGGCTCCAGCCGCTGCAAGTCCAGCGGCTTTTGCCTCGGACATCAGAAGTGCGTAGAATTCTTCAGCCTTCATTCCAAGCGCAGATTCCGCCATCGAGCGAGCGAAGATTCTTAAATCCCATTGCCTGCATTGAGCGCAATGCGTAAAGGCTTCGAACCCCATGGGCGCAGTAGATTACAATATTAGCCTCTTTATTCAGTTCCGCTTCGGCTCGCATCTGAACTTCACCCAGTGGAATAAGAATGCACCCGTCGATTCGGGTTTCCTCGAATTCCTCTGGCTCGCGAACGTCCAATAGGGTGATGCCTCCGGTTGCGAGTAAAGGGCGAAGTTCACTCGATGTAATGATCCAGTTAGGAGAGTTCATTACGGAGATTCTTCTCTTCTCGCCACTCGCGAGAGGCGTCAGCACCCGAAGTAACGGTCAGTCCTGGGCGTTTTGCAGACGAGATAATTCGGACTGCGCGTCCGATTACATCATGCGTATGGGCTTCTGTAATTTCAACTTCAACGAGGTCGCCTGCGTGAATGCTATCCACAGAGAGATCGCCCAAATCATTAATCAAAACATTTCCATCAATCTCTTGGGCTTGGGTCGACATGCGACCAGCGATCAGCAGTTCGCTCTCTTCGCTGGGACCTTCGATCAGAACAGCCACTTTTTGGCCAACTAGGCGCGCAGTGCGATCCTGGGCCTGTATCTGAAGTAAATCGATGAGCTTTTTTGCGCGACGACGCTTGGTGGCGGGATGAATTTGCCCGTCCATTTCTGCCGCACGGGTTCCTTCCTCCTTTGAGAATCTGAACACCCCGACGTGATCGAGCTTCAGCTTCTCAAGATCTTGGCAAAGCTCTTCGAATTGCTCTTCGGTCTCGCCAGGAAATCCAACAATAATCGAAGTTCTGAAAACGATTCCAGGAATGCGTGATCTGAGTTGGTCGATTAAGCGAAACAACTTTTCCTTCGTGAGGCGGCGGCCCATCGACTTAAGAACATTGTCATTGGTGTGTTGAATCGGCATGTCCAAATATTTAACAATTTTCGGCTCATTTGCGATGGTGTTCACCAATTCGTCCGAGAAGTCGTCGGGATAA
>CANJNU010000142.1 GCA_947475645.1 Bacteriovoracaceae bacterium
AGACCAGCAAAAGCAAGACCAACAAAAGCAAGACCAACAAAAGCAAGACCAGCCTCAAAGTACGATGGGTAAGAAAAAGCAATTTCGATCGCTTAAACTCTCGCCAGAAGATGCAGAACGCGTAATGGCCGAGTTGGCTGCAAAAGAAAAAGAACTGCAGTCGAAGTTAAAAAAGAAAGATGGCAAAGCACGAGATGGAAATCAGAAAGACTGGTAAAGCAAAAGCTGCCATTTTGGCTTTAGGAACGCTGGTGTTGTCGGCGATTGCGCATGCAGACGCTAAATTCTTTGCAACCGTAGATCGAAATCAAATTACGGTCGATGAGTCGATTGCGCTTAAGCTTTCGGTCGAGTCCGACGGCCGAGCAAGCGTAGAAGGCGTGGCTTTCGATGCACCTCAATTTGATTTAGTGAATGAATACAGTTCAACCCAAGCTCAGTCTTATTACGACGGCACGACTGGGCGATTTGGAATGAAGACCACTCAAGAGGTGGTGAAGGTGTTGCGCCCTCGGAAAGCGGGAACGCTTCGCATTTCTGGTTTGAAGGCCGAACTAGGTGGCAAGAGAGTGTCATCGCCAGACATCGAGATTCAGGTGCTTGCGTCGGGAGCGGCAACGCCTCCTCCCCGAGGTTACGGTGGAAGTGGCGTGGGCCTTCGGGGGGCCGGAAAGCGCACAACCAGCGCGCCTCTGGTCAAGATTCGTGTCGAGGTCGATAAATCACGCATTTACAAGGGCGAGCAACTGGTGGTCAGTTACTATCTTTATCGTCGGGTGCGAGTTTTTAATATTTCGGTCGACAAGTTTCCGGTTCTCAATGGATTTTTGCGGGAAGATTTAGAAATGCCGGTATTGGGGCAGCGTTTGGATTCGGAGCGGGTATTGCTCGACGGAGTGGCCTTCGATCGCTCTCTTCTCATGAAGTATGCGGCGTACCCGCTGCAGGATGGCACGCTGAAGATCGATTCAGCGGGGTTAAAGTATGCGTATTATCCAAATACGAGCTCAATGGATAACGAAGATCCGTTTGCTGGTTTCTTTCAGCAGATGACTCCCGCTCAGGGTTCAGACCGAAGCGACCCCGTTCAAGTCGAAGTGGTTGCACTTCCTGAAGACGGTCGCCCTCAGTCGTTTACCGGTGGGGTAGGTGACTTTAATGTAGCGGCGGCCCTAGATAAGACCGAGGTACGCGCGAACGAGGCGGTGACACTGACTGTAAAGCTTGAAGGGCGCGGTAATGTTGCAGCGATTGGCGAGCCAAAGATGAAGCTTCCGGAGAATGTGGAGCTTTATGATTCGAAGGGAACCGCAAAAGCAGGGCGGTTGGGAGTAGGACAGAAAGTTTTTGAGTTCTTAATGATTCCCCGTGTTCCTGGAGCAATTACCTTACCTTCAATCGAATTTAGCTTTTATGATCCGGCCAAGAAACAGTATGTAAAAAAGTTAACCGATCCCTTTGTAATTCAAGTGGGCGATCCTGCTCCAGGTACGGCGTTGATTCGGCCGGGATCGTCGTCGTCGGGGGCAACTGCGCAATCTGCGTTAGGAACTACGGGTGATTCTAAAAAGCCAGTTTTATCAGGATTAAAGGCTCCCGAGCCGGATGGCTTGGGTTTTGGAATTCCTGTGTGGCGCTGGTTGTTTTGGTTGGCGATCTTGCTTCTTGCGGGGCTTGCGGGATGGGTAATTTTGGACCTCGCTCAACGCACTCGTAAAAGTGCACGCGCTCAGGCATCGCTACGCGATCGGGCTCATTCGAGAAGCTGGGAGAAGCTGTTATCCGACGCGGAGCGAGCTCATTCATTACCCTGGGGCGAGGTAATCGAAGCTTATGAGCGCCTGGCTGCGCTAACGTTCGATGCACTTGATGAAGCTTATGCGTTAAATGCGCGGTCAAGGCCTCGTTCGGAGTTAGGACGAATGATAATCGAAGAAAAGGGACTTGCCGCGCCGGTTTGGAAGCAGATATCGGATCTTCTTGAGCGGGCTGAAATGGTGCGCTTTGCGGTTTCGGCAGGTGTGGTTTCTGAGCAAATCGCTCGGACGGAATTGCGACAGTGGGTCGAGCAGGGACAGAATTTCGCCGCTGGAAAATTGAAGTAAAGATCGCTATTATGCGACTACCAGGGAAGGCATGGCGCTCTACCCTCTTTTGAAAATCTGTTTGGAGAATCGTTTATGGCTAACTCGCTAATGGGAACGGGCGCGCGCGCTCGCTTTGATGCAATTCGTGAAGTGAACTCTCGCACTCCTCGCAAATTTGATCCACCTCGCGATGAGCAAGGGAAGCGAATGAAGGTTTCTGATTTCTTCGGTGTGAACACCTTTGACGTTCCGAAGATGAAAGAGAAGCTACCAAAAGAAGTCTATACAAAGCTTGTAGACACCATCCAATCAGGAAAGAAATTGGATAAGGATATTGCAAACTCGGTGGCTCTTGCCATTAAGGACTGGGCGATGGCCCGAGGCGTAACCCATTATACCCACTGGTTTCAGCCTCAAACCGGAAGCACCGCCGAGAAGCACGATGCCTTCATTTCGTTTGACGAACAGGGGCGTACGATCGAAAAATTTTCGGGTTCACAACTGATTCAGTCCGAACCCGACGCGTCGAGTTTTCCCTCGGGCGGAATGCGTACGACTTTCGAAGCACGCGGATACACCGCGTGGGATGCTTCTAGTCCCGTTTTTATTATGGAGCATGCGAATGGAAAAACTCTCTGTATTCCATCCGTTTTTATTAGCTACCATGGCGACGCCCTGGATGAAAAAACGGGTCTAATTCGCTCAATCGAGGTGCTCTCTCGAAAAGGATGCGAGCTTTTGCATTTGATCGGCGAGAAGCATGTGAAGCGCATTGTTCCAACTTTGGGAGTTGAGCAAGAGTACTTCTTGATTGACCGCGCCTTTGGAAGCTTACGGCCTGATTTGCTGATGTCGGGGCGTAGTCTCTTGGGCGGACAGCCTCCGAAGGGGCAGCAGCTCGAAGATCATTACTTTGGCAGCATTCCTGCGCGCGTTCAGTCATTCATGGCTGAAGTCGAGTACGAGCTTTATAAATTGGGTGTGCCCGTTAAAACCCGACACAACGAAGTGGCTCCGAGCCAATTCGAAACGGCTCCTATTTTTGAAGAAGTAAACATTGCTACCGACCACAACCAGCTCACCATGGAAGTGATGCGTAAGGTTGCGCTTCGCCATAATTTCACAATTCTCTTTCACGAGAAGCCGTTTGCTGGAATTAACGGCAGCGGCAAGCACAATAACTGGTCGATGGCGGCATCGGCACCCGGCAACGAACACGATGGCGAGAACTTACTTGATCCTGGAAAAACGCCTTATCAGAATCTAAGGTTTTTGCTCTGTTTAATGGCCATTTTGAAGGGCGTTCATAAGCATGCCGGTCTATTGCGCGCCAGTGTGGCCTCTTCGGGAAATGACCATCGTTTGGGTGCGAACGAAGCGCCTCCTGCGATTATCTCGGCTTTTTTGGGGGATATGCTCAGTCGTATTCTTGACGAAATCGAGATGGGAACTGTTACTTCCAAAGGCGGCGAAGCTGCGGTCATTCAGTTGGGCGTCAGTCAACTTCCAGAAGTTATGAAAGACAATACTGATCGTAACCGAACCTCACCGTTTGCTTTCACTGGAAATAAGTTTGAATTCCGCGCTGTCGGTTCTTCGGCTTCAACTGCGTTTCCTGCTACCTTGCTGAATGCTGCAGTGGCTGACGGATTTGAAATGATGACCGAGAAGCTTTCTTCGGTGCTGAAGTCTGGAAGGGCAATGGACGCTGCCATTATGGAATCAATTCGAGAGGCGATTATTGAAACGAAAGCCATTCGATTCGAAGGCAATGGCTATTCGGAAGAGTGGGTTAAAGAAGCCGAGAAACGCGGGCTTCCTAATTTGCGTAAAACCCCCGAAGCTTTAGAACAAATTGTAAGCCCAACTTCTAAGTCGATGCTAACCCGTTTAGGAGTCTTCAGCGAAGCCGAAGTGATCTCTCGATACCATGTTCGTACCGAACGCTTCGTGAAGAACTTGCAGATCGAAGTCGATACTCTACGGCACATCATCGACACTCAAGTCTTGCCTGCCTGCTACGGTTATCATTCGGCCTTAGCTCAGGGTGTTGCGTTCTCGCAGCAAGCCGGGGTGAAGGCGCCACAAACCGAGATTCTTTCTCGGATCACACAGTTGATCCAAGACTTGCAGTCGAAGCGTGTCACGCTCGAGCAGGCTTGGCATAAAGTAGAGACCTTAAAGACCGAAGAAGAGAAAGCAGTGCACTTGTCACGTGATGTCTCTTCTGCCATGGCCGAGGTTCGTGCATTAAGCGACGATCTTGAAGCAGTGGTGGCCGATGACTACTGGCCGTTGCC
>CANJNU010000143.1 GCA_947475645.1 Bacteriovoracaceae bacterium
ATTTCGGGGTATTTCTCCTGCAGCGCTCTTACTTCTCTTTCTTGCACCTTGAGCGTGTCTTCTGACAAACCCTGCGCGTAGAATGCCGAACGACTGTGATCTGAAATTCCAATATACTGATAGCCCAGAGCTTTGGCTGCCAGCACCATTTCCTCGAGCGTTCCGGATCCATCGGAGCGCGTGGTGTGATTATGAAACACCCCACGAATTCCGTTCGAGGGCAAGAGGCCCGGCAGCATTCCGCACTTAGCCCATGCGATCTCTTCGCCGGTTTCGCGACATTCGGGCGGAATCCAAGGAAGTCCCACGCTCTTGAAAATCTCTTCTTCAGTCGCACCCGTATTACAATTGGGAACAGTACCCAGCGCTTTCCAGCTTTCAGAGGTTGCGGTGGTTCGCGCCAGTTCGAAACCGAAGTTCAAGCCGGACACCCAATGAACCGCCACAGGCAGGGTTAACGACACAGACCGCGAATAGTCGTCGACCTCATTTTGAATTCGCTTTCGAAGATCCTGCGACTCGCATTTTCCTTCGTCGATCAGAAAGTCGAGCGCGGTCAGCGTTTCTAAGTGTCGCCGAAGTGGACCGGTCATGCTGATTGCGTGCCCCGGCAGAGAACGAGTGAGTTGTGCAAGAAGGCGTTCGGCGTGGGGTAAGACATCGCCCAAACGCTGTTGCCCCTGAGTGCCCTGAAGAAAGAGCACCCCTTCTAGAATTTTATTTTGCGCTTTCTCGCCAAACCCCTTCACCTTCAGAAGCCGATTTTCTCGACAGGCATACTCAAGTTCGCCCAGACTTTTAATTTCGAGTTCGTCAATGAGGTGCTGAGCTTTCTTGGCTCCCAGGCCGGGCACTTGAATGAGCTCAAGAAGACCTTCGGGCAAAGTAGCCTGTAAGTCGTCGCGAACGCTCGAGGTCCCTTTTAGAAGAAATTCGGATAATACGGCCGAAATTCCCTGCCCCACTCCGGGAATTTGAGTCAGGGTTCCCGCCAGGGCTCGACCCTTCAGGTGAGTATCGCCGCCCTCCCAGTTTTCGATTACTCCCGCAGCCTTATCAAAGGCCTTAATCTTAAAAGGATTTTCTCCTTTTAACTGCATCAAATCCCGAATCTGTTGAAGGAGCGCTGCGCAAGTGGATTGAGGGGCGATCATGCCTTCCCTTAACACTCTCGCTTGAGGTTTCAATGTCGAGTTAGAGGACTTGTATTCTCTTAAATATGATGCTATGCGTCATGCCATGAAAAGTGCTCGCCTTATCCCCCTCTGGTTAGCTCCCCTTACGGCCACTCTGGCCTTCACATCTGCAGCATGTAGTCCTCTCTCGGGCTCACGCTTTAAAGGCCTCAGTCAATCTGACGTGGCCTTAACCCAAGGGCCTGATGGCACACACGCTGTCGACAGCACCCTCTTTCAACGACTTAAAACACTATCGACTCACGATCATCTTTTTAAAGAGCTCAACCTGCCCAATCAGATGCGCGACACACTGATTCATACGGCACCAGAGACTCCCGAATGCAATCGAGCCTGCGCCAACCTGCGCACAGAGTTTCGATTTGTCGTTTATGTAGGGAAACAAATTTACGCGTATTGGGATGAAAAACGCGCCGAAACCGGCACCTCATTTGACGAACTTGCCCAAGAACTAGAAAACTCAATTACCAGCGAAACCACCCCAACCGAATACTACATGACCCTTCGCACCTGGGCTGCAGCTTTTCACGACGGACACGTGAATGCACTTTCGCAGGCCGACGACACAGATTTGGAAATCTATACAGCCCCCGTGCGCTTGGAAGTACTCGCGCCGGGAACCGACCACGAGAAGCTGATTATTTCGCAACTTCTACCCAACTCGGATGTACCCATCGAGACCCGTTTAAACGTGGGCGACGAGGTTCTTTCGATCAACGGCGTTCCGGCTTTTAAGGCGATCAGCGAAGCAGAAAAGAACACCAGCGGAAGCACGCGTCGCATGCGCCGTTTCTCGGCTGCAAGAAAATTAGTCGACGCCCTGGGAACTGTGCGTGGGGCCAATGAATTAGTTCTAACCGTAAAGTCGCCAGGCGAAATGAGTTCGAGAACAGTAAGCCTGTACCGCTCAGTCGAACTTCGTCCGAAAGCCACAGCGGGATCGCACGATACAACCGACGCAAGTGGCGTTCAAAACATTAAAGCCGTCGTATTGCCCGGCGGAATGGGCTACTTAAGAATTGATGGTTTTACTGGTAGTCAGAGTAGTTTTTTGATCGACCAAGCCATGGCGCGCTTAGCAGAAACCAAGGGTTTACTGATTGACGTACGAAAGAATGGCGGCGGTGACCAGTCGGGTAACGCGATTTTGGCGCGCTTAATTGAAAAAGAAATGACTCGCTACAGCACAAGCGAACGAATGAGTGACTTCACGTTGGCAGCTCGTTCTGAGTATTTTAGAGCCCCTTGGACTCCCGGAGATGCCTTTGCAGATTGGCATGACCTGAAAGTAAACCCAATCGAGGCCTCGAAACGCTATCTCAAAAAACCAGTCATCATTTTAACTAGTCCTCGCTGCTTTAGTGCCTGCGATACTTTCGTGTCTGCTCTGAAGACAAATCAACTGGCTACGATCGTAGGCGAAGCAACCGGGGGCGGCACCGGTTCACCCCTTGTGTTTGCACTGCCCGTTACGGGGCAAGAGTTCAGGTATTCAGTGGTGCGCGGTAGAACTGCGACGGGCCAGGCCCTCGAAGGTGTGGGCACCCAACCGGATCTCGTTCTCGAGCCTACTCAGCAAGAACGAGCACTGGGGCGTGACGAGCAATTGCAAAAAAGCTTAGAACTTCTTCACAGTCGCGTCGAGGCAGCCTCTCCCTCCGATCCCGATGCAGTGCGTAAATCATGGGATCATGCGATTTTCCAATCCACCGCCGAAATGGGCCCTTCTTGGCAGCAAGATCTCGAACTCTCCCCTAGCCGCTCTGAGTTAAAAAATCTCAGAAACTGGATGAGATCCGATGAAGCTCTCTCCGGAAATTGAAGTTGCGCCGATCGAATTGTCAGCTGTATAGCTAGAGGATATGTCGAAGCGAATTCAAGTTGGAATCAACGGGTTTGGTCGTATTGGTCGTAAAGTGGCTCGCCTGGCGCTTGAGCGAGACGATATCGAGATTGTTGGAATTAATGACCTGACCGATGCCAACACAATCGCTCACCTCTTCAAGTACGATTCCGTGCACGGTAACCTGAAGCAAGATATTCGCATCGATGGAAAAACGCTGCACATTGGAAATCATCAGATTCAACTCTTTGCAGAGAGAGATCCGTCAGCACTTCCTTGGGCAAAACTAGGTGCTCAATTCGTTCATGAATGCACCGGCATTTTTACTGACCGCGAAAAGGCAGCCCTTCACTTAAAGGGAGGCGCACAGAAAGTTATTATTTCGGCACCGTCTAAAGATCCCGATGCCACGCTTTGCATGGGCGTAAATCAAGAGCATTACGATGCGTCCAAACATCACGTTGTTTCGAATGCTTCCTGCACCACTAATTGCTTGGCCCCCTTGGTTAAAGTTTTGGATGACAATTTTGGAGTGGCTCGCGGAACGATGTTGACCGTTCATAGCTACACCAACGACCAACAGCTTCTCGATCTTCCGCACAAAGATTTGCGCCGCGCGCGGGCAGCAGCACTCTCTCAAATTCCAACCACCACGGGCGCTGCAAAAGCCGTGGGTTTAGTTATTCCTCACTTAAAGGGCAAAATCGATGGAATGGCGATTCGCGTTCCTACGCCGAACGTATCGTTGGTAGACTTCACCGCTGAATTAAAGAAGTCGACATCGAAAGACGAAGTGAATGCCGTATTTAGAAAAGCGGCGGAAGGCTCGATGAAAGGCATTCTAGCCGTATCAGTGGCGCCCCTTGTTTCTGTTGATTATAATGGCGACGTTCATAGTTCTACGATCGACTTAGATTGCACTGCAGTACTCGAAGGTAATTTCATTAAAGTAATTTCCTGGTACGATAACGAATCTGGATTCTCGGCCCGCATGCTCGACTTGACCGCCTATATGGCGACTAAAGGCAAATAAGATGTCATCAGGAACTAAACCGCCCGTCATCACTCCGTTACAAACTGAACTGCAAACTGCAGTTATTTCGTCGACCACTGTAATTAAAACAATACGAGACTTTCCTCTTAAGGGCCGCAAATTGCTTTTAAGAATGGACTTTAATGTTCCTCTCAGTGCTGCCGATGCCACCACTGGCGAGCGCACCATTGAGGACGACACACGAATTACTGAAGCAGTTCCGACCATCAAGTATGCAATGGAGCAAGGCGCAAAGATTATTCTCGCGTCTCACTTGGGTCGTCCAGAGGGCAAAAGAAAAACCGAGTTCTCGC
>CANJNU010000144.1 GCA_947475645.1 Bacteriovoracaceae bacterium
CGCCGTTCGTAAGACAGGGAAATCCGGTGTTGTGGATGGATCCGGTATCAGCCGAAATGACTAAGTACGCGTGTAATGCCTTCTTGGCGACTAGAATTAGCTTCATGAACGAGCTTTCGCTTTTGTGCGAAAAGGTGGGCGGCGACATCGAAGAGGTCCGAAAAGGGATGAGTCTGGATGCGCGTATCGGTAAGCACTTTCTGTACGCAGGGGCTGGCTACGGGGGATCATGTTTTCCTAAAGACGTGCAGGCTTTGATGTCTACGGGGCGCAAAATGGAAGTTCCGATGGGGGTTGTTTGCGCAGTCGAAGATGCGAATGCAAAACAGAAGCGAGTACTTTCGGAAAAGATTGGGGCGCGCTTTAAGGATGGGGTGAAAGGCAAAACCTTTGCTGTGTGGGGTTTGGCATTTAAACCCAATACCGATGATATGCGTGAGGCGCCTTCATTGACCTTGATTTCGGATCTGGTGGCTCAAGGGGCTCAGGTTCGTGCCTTTGATCCAGTTGCTGCCGCAAATGCAAAGTCTATTTTGGGCGAGCAAGGAATTCACTATTGTCATTCAGTCTATGAGGCGCTTGAAGGTGCGGATGCCTTAGTGGTGGTAACCGAATGGAATGAATTTCGTCATCCCGACTTTGCGCAGGTCAAAAGTCTACTGAAGCAACCGTTGGTGTTCGATGGGCGTAATATGTACTCCCCAAAGAAAATGGCCGAATTGGGCTTCGAATACCATAGCATCGGAAGACGATCAGTTAGTCGATAATTTCATAACTTCGGTACTCGAAAAGTCGGTAGCCCGTGAAGGATTCAATCGAGTCAAGAACGACCTTCTTGAGATCCTTCCAATTCCAGCTGAGTGGAGAATTCTCGAGATCCCAGAACCAGCCTTTTTGGGTAATTCGAGTTTGCATGACGGCAGGATGTTGTCCGATGAAGCGCTTCAGTCCCCAAAAACGTTTGTAGAGGTAGTTGTCGCCGGTATGAGGCGTTCCTGAGGCGGCGTCCTGAGCCTTCGGAGCGCCATGATAGAGCTGATCCATAAAGAACGTTTTTTCCTTCATGGCTTCGGGGGTTCGTACCCAGCCGTAATGAAATACTCGAACACCCGGGCGCACTACCTTTAATTTTGAGCCATCAGGCTTTCTGAAACTTTGAGCATCGCCTACGCTGCGCGCTTCGCTGGATCGGCGAATCGCTCGAACTTCTCGACGATAAGCACTCCGAGTTTGTTGAACCACATCGAACGAGCCGTAGAGGTGAACGTAGTCAAACAGAATGCCTTCGACTTCGTTTCGTTGGTGATTCTCTTCGAATGATCTTCTCAGAGTTGCAGTATCTTCTTCGTGAAGAACTTCGTCGGCTTGAAGATAGATGCACCAATCTCCGGTGCAGCGGTCGAGCGCAAGATTGGTTTGCTCAGACAAAATCAGTCCGCCCTTTTTCTTTTCAGGGTCATTCAGTGGCCACTCACTTTCAAATACGACAATCTTCTCTCCGCCGGGCTCATTCTTGGTAAGTGCTTGGATGGTTTGTAGAGTGGAGTCGTTCCCATAGCCCACGTTAATCACTAGCTCGTCCACTACGGGAAGGAGTGAGCGCAAGGATTCGATGAACGGGTAGTCAAATTGAACACCATGACGAACCAGCGTAAAACCAGAAACCCTCATGATTGAATTTCCTGTTCGTTCTGAATTTGCCACATTTTGATATGCCGAACTACGCGTGACACCCCTTCGAGAAGCGAGATAACCAAGCCGTGCATACCATCTTTTCGGCCATCGTAATAAAAGTAGTTTTTTAAAAACATTGCCGGAAAAGCGCCCAGAAGTTTAAAAATATTCGTGCGTTGCCCTTGCCGAATACGATCGCGCGCTTCAATTGTTGTATAGCGATTCATCTTATCGAGAAAGCGATCGGGTGAGAAATCGGGTGCGTGCAGGAGGGGTTCGTGAAGCAGGTGGGCCGGCCTTGGAAAAAGGGGGTACTCGTGAATGTCGTTCACGTACTGCACTCCTGCGCGATGAAAGAATCGATCTTGATAGCTCGGATTCCAAATTCCATACTCGATGGGCTTACCTAAAAAGTATTCTACCCTTCGAGTTTTGTAAGCAGAATGAGGAGGGTGCTGTTTATTCTGGAAGAAGCTCAAAATCTTCAATTTCAATTCTTCACTACAAATCTCGTCGGCATCGACAACTAAAATCCAATCGTTGCCTGATGACCCCATGGCAAAATTGCGCTGATCTTTGAAGCCGGTCCAGGCACGAGAAATAAATCTAACCTTTCCAGCCCAGGGTGCTGTGGGATCGTTGCAAATTAAGGCAGTGTTGTCGGTGCTCTGGGCGTCGACTAATAAAATCTCATCGCACCAAAGTAGAGAACTTAAGCAGCGAGCGATATACTTCTCTTCGTTCTTGGTAATAATAGTCGCTGTAATCGGCGCTTGGGAAGAAGAGTTCATCGGGCAACCCGAATGACTTCTGCAAACACCTGATCCTCGGTGATTCCCTTCATGCATTTTGTTTGTTCGATGACGCACTCGTGAAGTCCGCACCAGGATGGCATGCCAGGATCTGCATCTCTCCGACAGGCAAGGTTATCCACAAAGAGTTTAGGATGGCGCTCTTCGGGATAAGGATGCCATTCGAAAGGGTGCTCAGGACCGAAGAGTGTAACTGTAGGTGTATCGACTGCAACCGCCAAGTGGCGTGGGCCCGAGTCATTGCCGGCAAAGACCGAAAAGCTGGCGAGAGTTGCGGCACACTCGCGTACGGTCAGTTGGGTTACGGCCTGAACGCAGTGGCCCGCGGTTCGAGTTAACTGAAGAAACTGTTGGGCGGTGTTAGCTTCATTCGGGCCTGCCACAGCCAAGACGCTTCCACCTCTCTCTTTGCACCAGCGAAGCGCGAGTTGTGCGTAACGTTCGACACCCCAGGTCTTCGTGGGCCGACTGGCTCCGAGTCCGATCCCTAGAATAGGGCCTGTGAGTTGTAAATCGTTGAGCATCTTCAATGCATCATCCTTCTCGGTTTGACTTAAAAAGATTCTGGGTAGAGCTCTTTCTTCGATCGTAATACCCAGTGCGCGAACGGTGTCTAAATCGCGCTCAATAATGGGCTTCAGTGTTCCCTTTCCTGGGACGGTAACAGTGGAATAGCGATTCTTATCTCGATGACCGTGAAAGTGGATGGCCCGCGTCTTCGCCGCAGTGGAGAAGGCAAGAATAGAGCTCGATGGGCTGGCGTGAAAGTTAACAACACAGTCGTATCGCTCTTGATGAAGTTTCAGCGCGAGACGAGCGATTGCCTTTGCGCGAGCACTGGCGTCGGAGTGGCGATCGTAGCCGATAGTCTTGTCGACGGCTGGGTGGTGCTCGAGAAGCGACCTCCAGGGATTAAGAACGAGAGCGTGAATTTCGGCGCGAGGAAATGCTTTACGCAACTCAAGAAGCGGAGCAGTCATTAGAACCGTGTCGCCGAGTGCGCGAAGCTTAATGGCAAGAATTTTTCGTGGCGGTTGCAGTAAGGAATGCATGTGAGCAAGACACTAGCTCAGGCAAGGATAAAAAAAAACCCCTGAACTCGAAGGGCACCGTGTGCCGCAAAAAGTTCAGGGGTTTTTAGGTCCTCAAAAAGCCGAGGATTAGTGAGCAGCTGGTGCTTCGTGAGCAGCAGGAGCAGCGGCTTCGTGGCCTTCAGCTTTGTGAGCAGCTTTCTTAGCAGCTTTCTTGCCGGCCTTTTTCTTTGCTTTCTTTGCAGGAGCAGCATCATGATGCGCTGGAGCTTCTGCAGCAGCAGGAGCAGCGGCAGCAGGAGCAGCAGCTTCGTTAGCGAAAGAAGCTGCAGAGAACATCATAGCGACGATAGAAACGATGATTTTCTTCATAGTATTTTCCTTTGTATGAATTCATAGGGAAGCCCACCGGGCTCCCTGTATTAGCCTTTTACGGTTAATCTTATTTAGCTACTTTTTTATGAGAACTGCAATCGAAAATAAGAAAAAGTTCATACTTTTCAAGAGGTTGCTGTACTTTGATACAGTGTTGCAGAATACCACAATCCTAGAATTTAGATTCCAATGAATAAATATGCTTGATGTCAATGTGTTGGAAGCGAAGGTGTTTGAGCTTCATTGAGGCGAGTTGCAAAATGAGCTTGGTTTGACGGCTCTTATCCTGAAACCTGACTTTTTTAATCTCCCCGAGGATAAACGACTCCATTTCTACAGGATGGAAGCAAAAGCCTCTGGAGAATTCAAAGCCCTCTTTGAAGGGGATAATTCGGGCCTCAAAAATGTCGCCGCGCGTAAAGCCTTTGTTAATCTCCGAGTCGACCACTGTGTAGCTCTTATTCGAAAAGAGATCGTGAACGACCAACC
>CANJNU010000145.1 GCA_947475645.1 Bacteriovoracaceae bacterium
GGTAAGATGATCCGACTCGCGCTCGATGGCATTACTTCTTTTTCAACGGCCCCCTTACAACTCGCCACTTGGATGGGAGTTTTAGTCGCATTAATGTCGATGGGGATGGGGCTCTGGGCCCTCTACATTAGACTCTTTACCGATCAGGCCGTTCCGGGTTGGACCTCGGTAATACTCGCGGTGCTCCTGATCGGAGCCGTTCAGCTCTTGAGCCTAGGAATGATCGGAGAATACCTAGGCCGTACCTACGAAGAGGTAAAGCGGCGTCCTATTTATCTTATTTCCACAGCGATTGGTTTTGAGCGAGATCAAAAATAGAATTCAGAGTTTCCAAACGAGCGCGCGCCATTCACGAAGCTCTAAAACTTCCGAAACTGATTTGCCTAAGCGCTTCTCGTAAGCTGCAATCACTTCAGGTAAATCAGTCGCGATCAATCCTGAGAGAATCAGCGTCCCTTTTTCTTTCTCCAAACGGCACACCAATGCATCGGCAAATTCAAGTAAAACTGGCCTTAAAATATTGGCAATCACCATTTTAAATTGAGCAGGGGCTTCACTTAATTCAGTCAAAAATCGAACTCGCGGAACAATCTGGTTCATTTCCGCATTCTCACGGGCATTATCGTTGGCCAGCGGATCAATCTCTACACCGTAAACGTCGCCACCCAACAGAGCTGCGCCGATCGACAAAATTCCCGAGCCACTTCCGAAGTCGAGAACTTTAGCCCCCCACAAGACATTTCCTCTTGCGGCTCGAGCCATCGCTCCCAAACAAAGTTGAGTTGTTTCGTGAGTTCCCGTGCCAAAACCCGCGCCCGGATTAATCTTCAGAACGATCTCGCTTGGCCCCACTCCAGCAGCCTCAGGCGACACCCAAGGTGGTAGAATTCGCCAACAAGGAGAAACCTGAACGCCATCTGGGTTCGACAAAAATGCCGCCTTCCATTGAGCATCCCAATCCTGATCTTCCTGTGATTGAACCTCACCGACTTTAATCTCGGAAAGATCCAAAAGACTCAACCTCGCTTGCTTCGCTTGTTCCTCGGTTTCGAAGTACAAATCGGCCTTTGATGAGACTTGTCCTGCCATCCAGTCGCGCTCACGAGGTGCCTCTGCCGAATCCACGGTCCATGACTCAACCTCAAGCCCCGACTCGAACGCTTCATCAGCAAGCAGGGTGCCCTCATGGACACCCTGAAGCCCCGACTGTCCAAACTCTTGCCAAAGCCAAGCATAGAAGTCTTCGCGATCGAGCTTACGCCCTCCCAGGTGAACCCAACGAGGAATCTCCAAGTTTAAAACAAAAAACACAGATCACCTCAAAACAGATCAACTCGTTACAGGCGGAAGACTCGGAGGAGCCGAGCTCGAGCCTGAGTCAGATTGGCCGGAATCACTTCCGCCACTTTCACCATCCGAAGGCCCATCATCCTGACCAGCGCCTGGACGACGACCACGGCCACCGCGGCGATTTCGTCCGCCGCGACGACCACGACGACCACGACGCGGATCGACCGCGGCCTGCCCACTCTGAACGGGTATAATCGGAGAAATACCATTCGGAGCATTCTCAGGTACGGCCATTCCGAGTCGAGTTAATGCCGCATCTTGTGCCGCTTGGGCTCTCAAAAATGCTAACCGATCTTCATCGTTATGCTCGTCGTCACGCTTCAAAGGCTCTGTTCTAGGAACCGGAAGTCGGTTCTCCACGGGCGTCGGTCCTTCCGCGCTTTGCGGCTGATCGAGGGGCACGGGATGACGATTTTTCTCGCCTCCGCGCTCACGGCCGCGTTCTCCGCGCTCACCGCGATTTCGATTTCTACCACGGTCGCGATCACGCCCCCATTCACGGTCAGTGGACGGTACGACGCGATCCCCTTTCTCGCGGTCTCCAGTCACTTCCACCTTCTCGAGATGAAAATCAGCGACAGCTTGCAGATAAATCGGCTTTCTGTGACGCCGCTCCAACTGATCGACGGTCTCACGCTCATCAATAGCCAACAAATCGATTACATCTGGATGAGCCTGAATCAGAACCTTACTGATGTCCTTCTCATTTCCAATACGTTCCACTTCACGAAGAACTTCGTAAGCGACGGTTTGGCGACTCTTCACGAAACCTTTCCCCTCGCAATGTGAACAACTCTCACAAAGAGCACGCACCATCGTGTCGCGGGTTCTCTTGCGAGTCATCTCGATCAGTCCGAGTTCAGAAATTTTCAAAATCGACGGGCGCGCACGATCCTTCTTCAGTGCCTCTTCCAGAGCCTTGTAAACGCGCTGTTTATTCTCTTCTCTCTCCATATCAATCAAGTCGAGAATAATAATGCCGCCACAATTTCGCAAACGAAGTTGGTAGGCAATTTCTTGAACTGCTTCCAAATTAGTTTTTAAAATTGTGTCTTCTAAGTTTTTCTTTCCTACGAAACGCCCGGTATTTACGTCAATAGCCACCAAAGCTTCCGCTTGGTCGACCACGAGGTATCCTCCCGACTTCAACCAAACCTTGCGTTCAAGTGCTCGCGTTAATTCGGTAGAAATTCCGTAAGCGTCGAAAATCGGTGCCTCACCGGCATACAATTCGATCTTCTGTCGCAACGAAGGCATAAAATGGGAAACGAAACGCTGAATATCGTTATAGTGATAACGAGAATCGACCACAATCTTGTCGATATCGTCGGTAACCCAGTCACGAATCGCACGAAGTACAGAATTCAGATCTTCGTAAACCAATGCCGGCGCCGAGGATGCTGCAGACTTTTCTCGAATTTCGCCCCAAAGATGAGTTAAATAGTCGATGTCTTGTTTAATTCGCTTCTCGGATTGGCCGCGTCCACTTGCTGTACGAACAATAAAGCCCAATCCCTTCGGGCGGCTCCGCTCAACAATATCACGCAGCTTGCGTCGTTCATCATCACGCTCAATGCGACGAGATACGCCCACATGGTCAATCGTAGGCATACAAACCAAATGACGACCTGGCAAACTAATGTGACAAGTAAGGCGCGCTCCCTTGGTAGAGATCGGGTCTTTTGCAACTTGAACCAAAACTTCTTGGCCCTCTTTGAGCAAATCCTGAATGTTCGCCTGAACACGTGCCGGCTTCGAACTTTGTTTTGCGCGAATGCGACGATCCTTGGACCGTTGCTCCTTAAATTCAGGCCGCTTGTCGCCAGCCCCAGCAGCGCCCGTTACGACCACTCCCGGAGTAACGCCAATCGAACCTTCACGGCTCCCTACTGCTACCGGCAATTCAGGGCGCCCAATACTTCCTTCTTGCTCTACTGGCTCACGACTAATTTGATCCCGGTTCGTGCCGCCCTCAGACATCGCAGAGCGATCTGAAGTCCAAGAGTCGTCAGATTCGTCCGAATCATCGACATGAACTTCAGAGTTCCCCTGAACTTGCCCTGGAACTTGTCCCGGAACTTGACCAACCGCTTCAGGTCCCGTCTCATCCCGGTCATTCCGTCCTTTGCGACGGAAACGTCCGCCACGACTTCCGCGACGATGTCTTCTACGACGACTTCCATCGCCCTCACCGTCTGCAGCCTGCTGATCGCCAGCAGGGGCATCGGGACGAACGGTACCTTCAGGATCATTTCCGGATCCACTTCCGCCGCCCTCGCCCGAGTCACCCGACTCTGGAGGACTCGACATGGAGACCGGCGTCTGGGGTTCATCGTCGCCATCATCATCCCCGTCATCATCTTCTTCATCGTCAAAATCCGAGTCATCGCTCAGATCTTCGTCGCGATCGTCACCCTGATCTTCGACCTGATCGTCACCCTGCTGTTCAGTCGATTCTTCAGATGCCGCACCTTGATTCAGCTCCTGAGAGGACGCTTGAATACTTACAATCTGAGGCCCCCTTTGCGCAATAGCCAGCGTCTCGCCGCGCTCTGCGACATCTGGGGCCACATTTTCTTCTGCTTCCCAAACTTCCGAGTGAACGAAAACATCATCTACATAGAGGAATGCCGCTTTTTCCAAGCCGATATCTACGAAAGCAGCTTGCATCCCAGGAAGAACCCGAGTGACACGTCCCTTGTAGATATTCCCTACAATTCCCTTATCGGTTGCCCGCTCGATCAATAAATCCTGGATTTCTCCATTCTCCATCAATGCGATCCGGATCTCCGGTAAAGATGCGTTAATAATTAATTCTGTTGCCATGGACTACTCCCTCACCACGTTGGTGTCGGGAAAACTTAGGTACCCGAACCCCGCACAACCCCTTTGAACGAAATACTCCGTTCTCGGCTGCTCCGAGATTCTTGTCTTTTTATTAAAACTGAGGCCGGTCGAACTCTTCTCAACACACGCCTTACCCTAAATTTCCTTTAACCTTTGGTTTTCTCGAGGAGGATTTCA
>CANJNU010000146.1 GCA_947475645.1 Bacteriovoracaceae bacterium
CCCATCTCTGGCGAAGTAGTGGCTGGCGATGGTGAATTGGTGAAGGTTGTGAAGACGGATCGTCCGTTGGAAGATCATGAGAATGAGAAGAATCCAGCCGTTATTGAAGCCTTAGATCAAACTGCTACGGATGAGGCGGGAGATGAATGGTTAGCGGACGAGGATGCGGCGCCTCAGGTTGAAGCTCGTCCTACGGTGGCTCGTTCAGTACCCACCCCTCACATGACTAAAGATGGTCAAGTAGGCGGAGAGGCTTTGGCCGAATTCGAAGTTCAAAGTCCCGCAGATTTACTGCAAGTGGCTCGCGCAGCTGGAATTTCTTACTTTACGGTAAAGGCGCTGAACCCTGAGCTGCTCCGTTGGTGTACTCCTCCTACTGCCGGTTCATTCCGCGTTCACCTGCCGGTTTCGGTGAAGGATCGTTTTCTGCTGGCCTACAATCAAGAGGGTTTTCCGAAGAAGGTCGATTTCATGACTTATCAAGTCAAGAAGGGCGAGACGCTCGTTCAGATCGCTTCTCATTATGGAATCAAGCTCGATCCTTTAACGGATTTAAACGGACTCTCTGCACGGATGAGATTGCGTAAGGGCGCCCGTGTTCTGCTTCCCATGCCAAACGACCGTTCGCGCTCCTTTTCGTCTCTCGAAGTTCGAGATCCTCCCGAAGCAAAACGTCGTCGCCGAGCGCGGAAGGGGCGTCAGTACCGAGTGACTTATAAAAAGCGGGAATCGGCTAAAAATCGGAACGCCTCGTCGACCGATCAAACCTAAGTTCCATTATGGCGCTGATTGTTCAAAAATATGGGGGCACCTCGGTCGGAACACCTGAGCGAATTCGCAAGGTGGCCGAACGCATTGCTACCCGCTTTGGACAAGGGCATCGACTTTGCGTGGTGGTTTCTGCCATGGGGCATACCACCGATGAGTTAATCGGTTTGGCTCATCAGGTTTCTAAAAGTCCGCCTCATCGCGAAATGGACATGCTTCTTACCACGGGCGAACGAATTTCGATGGCCCTTTTGTCGATGGCGTTGGCCGACCTAAATGTGCCTGCCCTCTCTTTAACTGGGTCTCAATCCGGAATTATTACAACGGAGAGTCATCGCCGCGCACGGATTCGGCGCATATTGGGCGACCGTGTTCGCCAGGCTATGGATGAGCAAAAAGTTGCTATTGTTGCTGGCTTTCAGGGTGTAAGCGAAACTAAGGAAATTACAACGTTGGGGCGCGGTGGCTCGGACACTACAGCCGTCGCGCTTGCTGCCACTCTGCAAGCCGATGTTTGTGAGATTTATACGGATGTAGACGGAGTTTATTCGGCCGACCCGCGAGTAGTAAAAACGGCACGACTTTGGAAATCACTTCCTCATGATTTGATGGTAGAGTTGGCTACCCGAGGTGCTGGAGTATTGCATCCGAGAAGTGTTGAGCTTGCTAAGCAGTTTAGAGTGCCGCTTCGGGTATTAAGCAGTTTTAGAGAGAATTTAGAAGGAACCGAAATTGTGAGTCGAGATCGCAGTCAGAAAACAGCATCTGGGATGGAGGAGTTTGCAGTGGTAGGGGTAACCGCCGCCGCAGAAAAAGCCTGGCTAGAAGTCGAACTGAAGCGGCCATCGGTTCTGGGCGCACTTTGGGATCGATCCGCTGCAGCGCATCTTAATATTGTTGCGCCGGTATTTAGCGACCAAAAAGTGAAATTCTTTACAGATCGCGATTCATTAGGCGAGTGGAAGAAGGTACTCGAGAACTTGATTTTTGAGGACTTTTTAGCGGGCTACCAGATTCATGAGGATCAGGTGCCGGTGTCAGTCGTAGGAGATCGGTTCTCTCAGGACGGTCAGGCACTGAAGCAGGTGTTCGAAACTCTTGCCAGTAGTGGGATCTCAGTTACGATGGGGGCTGCTTCCGCTTTAGCGATCACAGTAACAGTTGCATCGAGCCAAGCCGACGATGCTGTACGCTGCCTTCACGAGAAGTTTCTTTAAATTTACTTAGGGAGTTGTTCATGAGTGCTGCCTCCAATCCGTTCAAAGTTGATTTTCGATCACCCCAGGCTGTGGTTGTAGGTGAGGGATGGGCAGCTCTTTCGTGTGTTGCTCTACTTGCGTTGCGGTCATTCAAGGAATGGAATCAGGCGGGAAGTGAGGCGAAGACATTACCGGGCATCGTATGGGTGTCGGGTACGGGTTCTCGTATTTTAAGTGCGCACCCTGGAATGGAAGAGGGCCAAGGAATGAACCTTTGGACCCAACTTGCAGCAGAGTTTGGAATCGCAGTGGGAGACCCAAAAGTGGGCTCGTGGGTTCGGGAATTTAGAAACAAGGCTTTCCGTGAACCGACTTGGATGAAAGCACCCAATGCTGAAGCGCGCTTGGATGTTAAAAATGAGATACTTTGGGAAGCGGAACGACCGCTGATGCCGATTTTTGAGTCGCGCTGGGAATCGATGACCTTGAACGAGTTTGATGCTCGTTTGAGAGAAATTTTTACGTCGGATCAGAATCTCGAAGTTTCGCAATGGAAAGCGCTCCGGGCCTTGGTGAAGAAGATTGATGGTGTTCCGGTTGCGCATGTGTCTGAAAACGGAGGCGCCATCTCGCTTGCTTCAGGCGAAGAAATTGCGTGTTCCGTTATTCTCTATGCGGATCGGTGGGCGTCTCTCTTGCAAATTGCCGGACTTCCTAAAGAAGCGGGGCTTGCCCGCGGACGGTTTCCGGTAAGCTTGATTCAGGCTACTTTAAAGCATTCTCCCGCAGTGGGTCAGGGAACCCAAGAGGCTTTTTATGGAATTCTGAACCGAGAGTCGGGCGAGGAACATGACCGCCACGTTTGGGGTCACTTCGCTTCGGATGGTTCGCAAAGCTATTGGACCCTTTGTTTGAGCGCGGATGAAATTGAAGATAATCATCAGATTGCTAAAAAACTTCGCAAAATGAAGAATTCACTAGATCGGATGTTTTCGGGCGAATCTTGGTTGCCGCCAGGTTGTACGGATTTGATGAGCACGGTGAAGGGCGAGCTGGTACGCTTCAGTGAAGCTGATCTTTTTACGCGCGGTGAGCCCGTTACCGAACCTTCTCGTATCGGTCGCTTAGAAGGTGTGGCATTCCTAACGGACGGATACGGCCCTGGATACGCGATTCAACAGGCGGTTTCGGCTCTGGGCTTACGATCCGATTTTTGGTCTCAATCCCAAACAGAAAACGTGGATGCGACTGATTCCGTGGAAATTCAGAACATCAGCGGCTCGCCTGAGGGTGTGACCGCTGGTCATAAAGTCATCAACGAGAACCACTGATTCTCCGAGAGAGGGCAGTTTTTCAGAAATAGGTTCGAAGTATTGGGGTGTTTCAATTCGTTGTTGAAGACGAAGAAGCGCTTGCCGTTGAAGTGATCGTTTTCTTATACGAATTGCTGTAACGACCGGGAGTTTTAGGTCGCGTGAGAGCGCGTTCGCAATTGCGTGTGCGGGGCTTCGGCCGAGTTCAAACGAACGCTTGAGTCTCTGAGGAATAGGAACGATCGCATCGACGGATTCAGGCGGAGTGTATGATTTGAAGACGATTCGATCGAAACTTGGACCCCCACTCGATTTCCATTTTCTAAGGAGCTGATGGCAGTTGCCTACGGCTAAGTATTGAGCAGTATACGATCGAATTGCGGGATGCTGTGACCAGGGTTGCGAGCATTTCTGTTGATCGCAGTTGAGTCCGCCGCAAAAGGGACAGAGTGCAGGGGCTAATACGAAATGGTTTCGACACGATAGGCAGAGTGGCGTTTCGTTCCAATTGAGAGATTGATTGCAGCCTTGGCACTGAAAGAGATGAGGCATCGTATTACGGCCTTATGCTAAATTCGTACCGCGATACCAACTGCATTCGGCCGTTTAAGAGGCCAGAACTTGAGCGAGCCTGAGTAACTCGTCGGAGATGTCTTTCTTCTTTCCGATCACTTGAGTGAAAGGTACACAAACGACTGCGCCTTTCTTCACGCCCACCATCGCGTTACTTTTTCCAGAAAGTAGGTAAGCCACGGCCGAGGCGCCTAAACAGGATGCGAGAAGGCGATCGTGCGCGGTGGGAGATCCTCCGCGCTGCGTGTGTCCTAAAATACAAACTTTCGAGTGATATCCTAGTTTGTCGAGCTGTTGCCCAATGCGAGTGGAGAGTCCTGGTTTCTCTCCTTCTGCGACCACAATAATGCTGCTCGTCTTTCCACGGGCCACGCTGCGTTCAATGGTTTGGACGATGTGATTCATACTGGTTTGTCTCTCTGGAACGATTACCGTTTCGGCGCCACCCCCGATGCCTACTTCGAGACTAATAAAACCACTGCTTCTTCCCATGACTTCAACCAAAAAAATTC
>CANJNU010000147.1 GCA_947475645.1 Bacteriovoracaceae bacterium
TAGCATTCTTTCTTCAGCATAAACTGTCAAACCAGAGTCGTAAATCGTTGTGTTTCCTGACGACAGGTCAAAAATCCTTCGGAGTCTCACCGCAAAGAGCATCGACCGAACGATCGGGTTTGTGACTTTTATTCATCGGTGTCCGATTAAGGTGACTTAAGCAAATAGTGAATGGGTTCAAAACCTTCCTGACGAGAAAGTTCCGATAGGAAGATTTTCGATCGGCAAATCTGGAGAGGGTCGGCGATTTCTGCCGAGAGTGGCATCACCCTTGCTTTAGTTTTACTGAGCCGGTCGAACATGATGTTCGTTCCGCAACTGATTCAGTGAAATCCAAACCGTTGGAAGAGTAGGAAACTCGATCGATGGCTAACAAGCTTTCGGGAAAAAATCTGAAGCACTTAAAGAACTGGGCACTTTCTGTTTGCCTGACAGTCAGTTCTTTGGCGTTGGGATCTCCCCTTGCGAGCTTGGAAACACTGAAAAGTCACAGTCGGCTTTCGTTAACCCTCGATGAAGGTACGAAAACCGAGTGGAAGAACTCGTTGACCGGCTTCGAGCTGCTCTTACGAGGTGCCTCGCTTACCGATCTAGGAGCGCCTCTGGGTGAAGAAGGGGCTTGGTTGAAACAGTACCAAGCCGTACGTGACTCTCGGCTGAAGGACTTGCAGATTCTCGAAACATCCCAAGGAGTAATATTTCGTGGAAAATGGTCTTTTCCTTTAGGGAAAGAGGCCCTTGCGCAACCCGAAATGATTACTTTTGATTATTGGGATAAGCATAAGAGAAGTTGGGTGCTTGATTTCTGGGTGAAGCCGGGCATGACACTCTCTGAAGCTCATCAGCGCGAGGTGATTCAGAATCGAATTGATACCGCACGCCGCCGCGACATGGCGGCTTCTGGTCGTGTAAAACGGCGCACCGAAAAGGCACGGGCCAAAGCAGATGCCGAGGATGCACAGCAGTTCTGTAAGACGAGCTTAAGCGAGGAACGCGATGTCATTCTTCAGCTGCAGCCCTGGCACGATGCCTTCGACCTAACGCACTGGACTCCTAATCGTGCACCAGACGAGAATTTCACCTTTCATGAGCCCAAAGGACAAGCACAAGACGCGCAGTATGTTCGCCTGGCCATGCGCCTTTTTAGTCAGCAGAATCATGGTCTGGCCATTCGCGCCCTCGACTTCCTTGAGAAAGAGCATCCGCAATCGATCTATCGAACCGAGATGAAGCTTCTACGGGCGTCTGCGCTCTTTAAGCTGGGCGTGCTTGAGCAGTCTGACCAACTGTTGCGTGAATTAGTGGAGGGGCCGAAGAGCTCGGGTGTGGGCTTGCAGGCTTCTCTGTACCTCTTGTCGAAGCAGTGGAAAACCGGCAATTATCTAGCGGCCCTGGAATCTTTTATGTGGCTTGCTTCGAATCATCCCGAGTACGAGCACGCGTGGATCTTTCATATGGGCGCTGCCGAGGCGGCAAGAGCCCTGAAGCAAACCGATCGGGCCGCCGACGAATATCAATGGGTGGCAAAATATGCTCCCGAGCGTAAGCAGCAGGTTGAAGGTGCGCTTCGAATGGGAGATCTCTATTTGGAGCGCTTCCAATACGATCAGGGTTTGGCTGCATATGCCCAAGGAATTCGTCATTTTCAAAAGGAAGCGGAACGGTTCCCAGCCGTGTTCATTAACCGTGCCGAAGCTCTTTACGGACTAGAGCAGTACGAGCAGGCGAAGGGGGCCTTTACTGAGTTTCTTGCGAAGTATCCAGGACATCCGGCGGGATGGCGCGCCACTTTTCGCCTGGCGGAGATCGAAGCGAGACGAAGCGAAGGATCTCGAATGGCTCCAGAGGCTCGGAAATGGTACCTTGCCACTGTAAATCAGTTCCCCTATGGCCCTGGTGCCACTCTTGCCCGCTTACAGTTAATGTCGTGCGGCGATCGAGCAGGACTTCATGCCGAATCAGCAAAACGCTTTTTCGCGGAAGAAGCGGAGAGGTTCAACGGTGCAGGCGAGATCTCGATGGAGCGCTACCGCGACTATAAGGCGTTGGCCCGTGTGAGAACGTTGATGAGCCTGAAGCAACCCGAAGACGCCGTATTAGCGGGCCTAGAAGAACTGAAACACATCGGTGGCACAGAAACCCGTAAGTGGATCGGTGGTCTTTTGGCAATTAACTTCAGAAAATCGATTCTGCAAAAATTGGACGAAGCCAAACCTCTCGATGCCCTTACGTTCTATGAGCGCCATGAAGGCGTAATTCCGAAGTCCGACATTCATGTTGATTCTGACTACCTGCTTCGTCTGTCGATCGCTGCCTCTGATTTAAATTTTGGTAAAAAAGCCTCAGAAATTGCAACTGACTTTGAGCACGCGCAAAAGCTTCAAGACGGTGCGTCTCGCCAACTCGCCAGCGATCTGAAGGATCTGCCTGACGATCCCGATACGCTCGAAAAACTAGATAAGAGACACTACGCTCAAGCTCGCGCTCTTTGGACAGAGAAGGGTTTATCGGGAGAAGAGAAGATTCGTAAGGAATTGGAGAGTATGGGCACACAGTCGCGCTTCTCGTTCGAAAAAGAAGTGCTACTTGCCGTAATCGATGCCGGCGCGAAGCGCTATAAAAGTGCCTTTAAGCATTCGGCCAAAGCTGAGCTGTTGGGAACGAAAAGTCGCGAAGTACGGGCTTGGTCGGCAAGCCTCGCGGCTCAAGCAGGAGACTTACTTGCAGCGCTTGATGCATACCGTGGACTCGATCAAGAACCATCAGGAACGTCGCCAACTTTTGAAACGACTCAAGCATTGGGAGTGCCCGGTGAGCCAAGCGCTGAAGAGCGGGTTCATTTAATCGGAGACATTCTTGAAAAGCTTGGACACTGGGGCGAGGCGGCCGCGCACTACGCGGCAGCGACCTCGAAACAGAAGGGTGGACTTCATGTTCGGTACGTTTACGCCCAGGCCCTCTTAAGAACCGGAGAGTCTACGAATCGAAAGAGAGCATTAGAAGTTTTAGAGAAAGTAGTTTCGGAATCAGTGCAAGGAAGCAATGAGAAGGATAAATTCTGGAAGGAATTAGCCAATCAAGCATTGGCCAATACTAAGCTAGAAGAAAGCGCCAAGGAGGGTGCAAGACAATGACGACGACGGATATCATTACTGAAGATCGTAGAATGCGCGAGATCATTCAATTGGCCAAAACCGTAGCCAGCAGCAAGGCCACGGTGATGATTCAAGGTGAGAGTGGTACGGGCAAAGAGCTAGTGGCCTGTCTAATTCACGAGCATAGCACCCGCGCAGCCCGTCCCTTCGTCGCTATTAATTGTGCGGCAATTCCTGAAAATCTTCTCGAAAGCGAGCTTTTTGGTTATGAGAGAGGCGCCTTCACGGGTGCAGTAACGAGCAAGGCCGGCAAGTTCGAGTTCGCAAACGGCGGTACCATCCTTCTGGACGAGATCTCAGAAATGGATGTTCGTCTACAGGCCAAGCTTCTTCGGGTCATTCAAGAGAGTGAAGTGGATCGTATCGGTGGCCGAAAGCCAATTCCTGTTGATGTACGAATTATTGCTACCTCGAACAGAAATCTGACCGAATGTGTAAAAGAAGGATCATTTAGAGAAGATCTGTTTTATCGCCTCAATGTGGTGAATCTAACCCTTCCTCCACTTCGTGAGCGTTTGGGAGACGTGAAGATCCTTGCGCGCGACTTTCTTGTAAAAATGGCATCGAAGAGTGGCAAGAATATTCAGGACTTCTCTGTGGATGCCATGAACATTCTTGAAGCCCACGTGTGGCACGGAAACATTCGTGAACTCGAGAACGTAATCGAGCGAGCAGCGTTGACTGCTCAAGGCCCTCTCGTACTGCCACAAGATATAGCGATTGAACGCCGCATTACTGCTCCAAGTGAAGCTGCGGATGAGCTGTCGATGCTCGATCGAAATTGGAGTCCAGGACAAACCCTCGATCAGATCGAGAAGAACGTAATTCTCGAGGCGCTGAAGTACCACAAAGGTAATCGCACTCACACGGCCAAGGCCCTTGGAATATCGATTCGTACCCTCCGTAATAAGCTTGCGGATTATCGCATGACAGGAATTCACGTCTGAAGTTTCCTCCCCTACACGGAAACGATTGCCTGGTGGAGGTTGGAATTCGGCACAAATTGCCGCTTTAAAACTTCCGCCGGGCAATGTCTGAAGCTTTGAGCCCGGCATGAGTCTTGTAACAGTTGGCACAGGAGGTGCTTGTGGACAGTGGTTTTGATCCGACAATTGGCGCTCTCAATACGGTCATGAATTTGAGACTGATGAATCAGAACGTCATCAGCTCGAATGTCGCAAACGCAGACACGCCCGGATA
>CANJNU010000148.1 GCA_947475645.1 Bacteriovoracaceae bacterium
CTGCCTATCAGTCCAGCGGATGATTTAGAGGTCTCTCGTGCGGCTATTAGTATTCCAGCGCCTTTGATACAAGCGAGTTCCTTAAGACAAAAGGAATTTATTTTGGGACGCTACTGCGCCTATCGTGCAATTCTGAGTTTGAGTGGCAAGGCTTATAATTCGATCGAAATCGGTGAAAATCGCGCACCGTTATGGCCACCGGGGGTGGTGGGATCGATTACCCATACGGAAGGCTTTGTGGGTGCGGCGGTTGCCCCCGACGATGAGTGCGTGGGCTTAGGAATTGATTCACAGAAGTGGATGTCAGAAGAAACAGCAAAAAGAGTTGTCGATCGAATCGTTCACTCTGAAGAGGCGCATCTGGCTTCTGACTGGGAATTTAAGCATCAGGTTACCCTGATCTTTGCTGCCAAAGAGGCACTTTACAAATGCCTCTATCCTCGAGTGCATGAGTTTTTTGGATTTCAAGATGCGACGCTCATCTCCACCCAACGAAATTTAGAATCACAAACGGGCGAATTTCTTATTCGGGTGAATCGTAGTCTTGGGCTCGAACCGCTTAAAGTGCTAGCGTTAACTGAATTCTTAGGACATTACCGCTGGGACGCCCTCTGTATTCATGTCGAAGTAATGGTAGCCCGATGAATACGAGTGTTGCTGTGATCGGTTCCGGGCCCGCCGGGCTAATGGCGGCGGATGTGCTACTGCGTGCGGGGTATAGCGTTGAACTGTTTGAAAAGCGAAAGGCTGCCGGAAGGAAACTGCTGATTGCAGGGAGTTCGGGGCTGAATATTACTTTCGACGCCCCGATAGACGAGTTCGCAAGGCACTATTGGGGGGGCAGCCCTGAAGGCGAATCCGAGGCGCGAATGCGAAAGGTACTTTCTGTATTTGGCAGTGAAGACTGGCGAGCGTGGATTGAAGCACTTGGAATTCCAACTTTTCTAGGAACCTCGCATCGTTACTTTGTTGAAGGCATGAAGGCTTCAAAGCTTTTGAAGGTTTGGATAGATGACTTGAAGGCACGAGGCCTGCAACTTCATACAGGAGTGGAGTGCACGGCTTTTTCGAAAGAGGTCGATCAATCTATCGACCTCTTGCTTTCGACGAACCTCCGTTCCTCTTTTGGGGCGGTTTGTTTTGCGCTCGGAGGAGGAAGCTACGAAGAAGAGGAGAAGCCTTTGCGTTGGCCTAAGATGTTCGTCAATAACAAGATTGGGTTTGCGCCCTTTGAACCGTCGAATTGTGGTTTCGAAGTGAATTGGCCGATGGCCTTCATTCATGAAGCCGAAGGGAAGCCGATTAAGAACCTTATTCTAACTTCCTCGAAGGGTACTCGCAGTGGAGATTGTGTGATTACCCGATATGGCCTAGAGGGCACGCCTGTTTATTTTGCAGGAGTTTCGGGGACGGTTCTTCTCGACTTGAAGCCTTCATGGAGCCATGAGCAAGTTTTAGCGAAGCTTCAGTCTGTGCGGGAAAACTTTTCGGTGCTGAGGAGAGTCCAAAAAACGATGAATTTGGGCGAAGGCGCCATGGCACTTCTCTTTCATTTATCTTCCCCCGAGGCAAAAAAAGATTTGGCTGCGATGGCTCAATTGATTAAGTGTTTTCCACTGAACTTGTTACAGAAACGCTCGCTTGATGAAGCGATCTCTTCTGCAGGCGGTGTGCTCTGGGAGGAACTGGATGACGCCTTCATGCTGAAAAAGTTTCCCGGTATTTTTTTAGCTGGCGAGATGATTGATTGGGATGCCCCGACGGGCGGATTTCTTATTCAGGCGAGCGTCTCGCAAGGCCATTACGCAGCTACACAAATGGTGCGCTACCTAAAAGGAAGAGTTCATGAATAAAAAGGGACGAGTACTGATTATCTATACCGGCGGCACCTTTGGTATGGATTTGAGTTTAGGAGCGAGCAAACGGAAGATTTTGAGTCCGTTAGAACTGAGTCCATTGGAATTGAGTGCAAACTTAAGAACACGAGTGCCAGAGCTTGAGCGCCTCGCTGATTGCGATGTGGTGATTGCGATGAATCGAGATAGCGCACATGTGGGGCCCGATGAGTGGAGAGAGTTGGCGCTTCTAATTCAGCGTAAATGCAGTAAATATGAGGGCGTAGTGGTTTTACATGGAACTGATACTATGGCTTACACTTCAACCGCCCTATCGTTCTTACTGCGACCCTGCCTAAAGCCCGTAATTTTAACCGGAGCACAGCGGCCACTCTCAGCCATTCGTACAGATGCGAGAAGTAATCTTATTTCGGCAGTTGAGATTGCGGCATCGGGCTCGAAGAGTGGCATAAAACAGGTGTGTATTTTCTTCGATCATAAGCTGTATCAGGGAAATCGGGTTCGCAAGAGAAGTGCTTCGGACTACGGTGCATTTGATAGCCCGCTCTGTGCGCCGCTTGCCGTAGTGGGAACCGAGATTCGATATTCGAAGGTGAAACGTACCATGAAGAGTGGTGCTGAGAAAATGCTAGCGAATTTTGATCGTGAGGTGGCACTTATTCATGTAACGCCCAGTTTTCCTTCACGCGCAATTCGTGAGCGCCTCTTGGGCGGAGTGAGTGCCTTGGTGTTGGTGGTTTTTCCATCTGGAACAGCTCCCACGCATGAACTAGAATTTGTTCGTTTACTGCAGGATGCAAAAAGGAAAGGGATTCCTGTTGTTTTAGTGGCGGAAGGGCAGGAAGAAGATGCTGTTGATGGATTTGGCGCGGATTCGCCTCGGTTTCTCTACGCGGCAGGTGAGGCGCTATTAAAAGAGGGCGGAATTTGGGCAGGAACGATGACCCCGGAAGCAGCTTTCGTGAAGACAGCGTGGCTTCTGAAGCAACCGAATGCCGTTCCGGAGTTTGATCGTCGTTTTAGAATTAATTACGCGGGTGAATTTTAATCGAATGACCTAGCCTTGCTTTGCGCCCCAGCTGTTGCACCAGCCATTTTTGTTCACAGGACCCGCAGCTAAAATTTGGCATTTGCCCCAATCACCTTCGCTGGCTTGGTAGAATTGGCAGTTTGAGCAAACTTGTTTTGCCCCTTCAGCGCCAGCACGTTTTGGGAACTTTTGAATGTCGACCTTCGAAGCATCGGCTTTGTAGCCAAGCGACTGAGCAACGGGATCATCCTCAGAGAGTGGTTTAGGGGCATTTCCAGCAGTGGATGGGGTATTGGCTGACTCAGGAGCAGCTTCTTTTTTGGTGCATGCGTTGAGGATCACTCCGACGACTGGAAGTGAAGCAAGAAGGAGAAGGGACTTCTGCAAAAACTCACGACGATTTTCTTGTTGTGCCATAAGGCCTCCCTAAGGGTTGTTGGTGCTTAGAGAAAATTATAGCAGTCTGCAGTTGAAAGTCTAGTGAGGTCCTTTTTGCCGCAGCTTCTCGGCTGCGTGTGCCAGCCCTTGCGCATTGAGCTCAAAATCGAGGTCAAGGTAGCTCATCTGAGTCGGGTTGAAGTGAATCTTTTGACTGGCGAAATAGGCGTCGTAGTGAGCTTGGTTCTTCTTGAAGCAGTACTGACTCAGCTCTTCTCCTGACAATGTGCTGTCGCGGGCTTCTTCTAGAACCCGTTGGCATGAATCGAGGTGAATTCTGAGCTGCGCTGCAGCCTCATTGATCAAGGGCATGACACCGTAGTGAGTTGGGTAGGCCTGTTTGGCCCCCGTGCTCAAAATACGTTCTAAACTGAGAATCGCTTCAGCGTAGTCAAAATCGGTGGGGCTAGTCGATGGCAGAATGACGAGCCCCTGGTCTTGAAGCTCGGGATAATAAACTCCAAACGAGTCGCCTGTGAAGATGCTGCAGGTTTCAGGCTCAAAAATGCACATATGGTGATTGGCGTGACCGCGTGTGTGAATGAACTGAAGGCTAGGGCCTTGTCCGAACGAAAGATAATCATTGTTCTGAGCGATTTGGATGCGTTCGGAAGGGATGGGTTCGATTTCACCATAGAGTTGCTTGAATCGCTCCTCGCCATAAATCTGTTTCGCACTCGAGATGAGCTTTTCTGGATCGATGCCGTGCTTGGCTGCGCGCGGGTGGGCCACCCAAGTCGCGTTGGGACACGCCTTCATCAGTGCTGAGCTACCGCCAGCGTGGTCTAAGTGAATGTGTGTGACGATTACGTAGCGAACTTGTTCTGGGCTGAGGCCCTGGTTCTTGAGTGTTTGAAGAAGCTGAGGAACGCAGTGAGTGGTGTTATTATCGATAAACGCCGCCTGAGCTTGACTCGGGTCATTGTCGTCGATCAAAAGATACGACGATGCATATTGCGGCTTGATGTAGTTACAGTCGATCGTAATGATTTTACGCGACACGGACCCTCTTACTTAACGTTACAG
>CANJNU010000149.1 GCA_947475645.1 Bacteriovoracaceae bacterium
AGGCTGTGAGTTTTGTACTTCAGGTAGCGGTTCCTTTGACTTGGGTTGAGCAACAAACAAAGGGCTTACTGCTTTTTTTTGGAATGTTAACCCCTGTGACGTTGCTCATTTCATCGATTGCAGGGCTGCTGCTGTCTAAGAAAGCATTTGAGCCCGTTTCGACTATGATCGAGAAGGCTCGGTCGATTAGCGTTTTAAGCTTAAACGAGCGAATTCCGGTTCCATCGGTGCACGATGAGATTCGTAGGTTGGCTATTACTTTTAATAGTTTACTCGATCGAATTCAAAGTGGATTTCTAACTCAAGAGCGATTCGTCTCGGATGCCTCCCATCAACTTCGAACTCCTCTTGCCATTCTTCGTGGTGAACTTGATTTATTGAAGCAGAAGACTCCGAGTCCTGATGAGTTTCAAGCCTTTATTGAAAGTTCAACCCAAGAACTCGAGCATTTATCACGCATGGTTGAAGACTTGCTGCTTCTGGCTCGAGTGGACACGGGGGCGTCGTCGTTAACTTTAAGTCCAGTACGACTAGACGAAGTAGCTATGGACGCTGTTTCTCGGCTACGAAAGTTTGCGCAGAATCATGGAGTAGGAGTGAAGTTTAATCTTAATTTTGAGCATGGCGAACCCGATTACGAAGTAATGGGTGATAGCGACCTGCTGCAGAGTTTGCTTCAGTCTTTGGTGGAGAATGCGATTCAGCACGCCCCTCAAGTTGAAGTTTCGGTATCGTCTGAGGCTGACTGGATCTGGGCACGGGTTCGTGACAACGGACCTGGAATTGCGCCCGAGCATCATTTTAAGCTATTTGAACGATTTTACCGAATTGAAGGAAGTAAGAGAAGCGGAACGGGATTAGGACTCGCGATCGCCAAGCGCATTGCAGAGGCTCATCAGGGGCTCTTGATCTTGGAGAGTGAACCGGGGAGTGGAAGTCTGTTTAGCTTTGGAATGAAGCGTGTGCCGGCAGCGGAATTAGGCTGATTAAAATTTTTTAATCTCCTTTTCATCTGAGATTTAACGACAGGGGTTAGGGTCGTAGGGGTAAAGACAAGTTTTCTCCTTCCTGTGCCCCGGTAGAGGGTCGCACTGTTGCAAGAGCCCTTCAGTCGTCTCCACCCCCCCTTGATCAGCCCGGAGATCATTGAGGGGCTCTTTAGTTAACGCACTGCATTAACTGTTTTTCGAATAATTCTCCTCCCTCCAACGACAATTCTTTGCAAATCCGCCCAAGACCCCGTAGAAATTTGCCATCCTAAAGGGGGATTACATGAAAAAAATGTTTATCGTGGTTATGGCAGGATTTGTGATTTTGGCAGGAACTGCTTCTCATCAAGCCCAAGCTGACTTGGCTAAACAGAAGATCGATGTAAAATATTTCACTTTGAAGACTCCAACGATTGTAGAGCTTCAAGAGACTGAAGGCTCGGTGTCGGCTCTCGATGCAGCCCCCGCTCCAGCAACCCCTGATCTTTCGGGTGGCGTGTCGTCTGATATCGATGGCATGCAAGTGATCTTCGATCAGATTGTGAACATGGGTAAACAGATTTGGAACGTGGTTGAATCGAATCGCGCTGTTGTGAATGTTGAAACCGATTCGGCTAACGCGCTTCCACTCGGTGTGAGCGACTGGCAGGGAATGCAAGGCTGGAAAACGCCTAAAGTAAAGGTATTCCACGTTTCTTACGAAAATCTCTACGGCATCAATACGGTCGATTTCACCTATCGTGTGATGTTCACACCGGGTGGTAACATTCAAGGACGTGGCGCTTACCTGGCTCAAGTGACTGTTGTTCCTGCAAACGTCAGTGTTGCGTGGGGCCACAAGTTCAGCATGAAGGCGTCAATTCCTAGCGTCACGAATGCAGGTTCTTCTCGTCATCCTGTTGCAGCTGCTCAGGTTCAAGTGGGTTGGAAAGTTGAAACTGTGCTGACTCACTCTGAAGAGGTGGCGAATTACTATGTGCGCGGCGATGGCGCATTCGTAAGTTTGAACGATCGTAACTAAGAAGTTTAGTTTTTAGAACGAGACAAAAAGGCCCTGATTTGTGTTGACGATGTCGAGCTAGCACAGATCAGGGCTTCTTAGTTTTCAGTGAGGTCGAATGAAGTTTACTTCTGTAATCGATACCCGAGCTGCCGCGCGCGTTTTCGTGCCCGATCTGACTCCCGAAGGGCAGCCCAAAAGTATTGCTTTCTTGCCTAAACTCGTCTTTGTTGCTGAGAGTCCGCATGTGAGTGAAGTGTCGCCGCCGATTGAGGCTGAGCGTCGTCCCTTATGTGGAAAGGCAGGTGTAGCTTGGTGGGGAGCCCTGAGTGAGATTTTGGAAGGCAAGCCAGCGGCCAGTCTCACTCGTGTGTGGATGGTTGATTTTTGTAATCGGCATCATTTGGCAGTGATGAATGCGGTTCAATATCCACTCGATCCGTTGGCCTCTCGTGAGGTGCCGGAAGCCGAACCTTCGCGAACCACTGGAGTATCGAAAGCGGCACGCGCCGATAATTATAAGAGATTGAAGTCGAACCCCGAGGTGCAGGCGCTACTGGTGTCACTTCGTGAACGGTTGAATCACGAAGGGTTGGCGGGGTGCGCGGTCATTCCGTTGGGAACGGATGCCGAGTGGTTCTTAAAAAATGCATTTTCAGCTGAAGAATATTCGAGACGTGTTCGTAAAAAGTTGGCGCATCCCTCGGCGTGGTGGCGCAGGGGTGGACTGTTTGGTCGCCAGGCGCGAGAAGTTCTGACTGAGTTACATCAACAGGGAGAATTGAACTGATATGACGTTCTTAAATATTTCGGATACGGCCCTTTGGATTGCTGCTTATCGAAGTTTAGAGTCGGCGCGCCCGGACGCGCTATTTCAGGACAAGCTGGCTGAAAAGCTAGCAGGCTCTCGGGGCTTGCAAATGGTCAATGAGTCGTGGTTGCCAAGACAGATGACTTGGTCGCTGGCGGTACGAACTCGACTCATCGATCAAATGATTGAATATGAAATTCAAGAAAACGGCGTGAATTGCGTGGTTAACCTAGCGTGCGGATTGGATACGCGTCCTTATCGCTTGGACTCATTGAATTCATCCATCCGGTGGGTCGAAGTCGATTTACCAGAAATGATGGAGTATAAAAGTTCGATGCTTCACGAACATGAAGCCAAGTGCATTCTTCATCGAGTGACTGCCGATCTGTCGAATGCTGATGAGCGAAAAAGGGTTCTCGAACAAGCGTTGCTGAAGGTGGAGCGGGCGTTGGTCATTACCGAGGGCTTCTTATGTTACGTGCCTACCGATGCCGTTGCGACTTTGGCATCTGAATTACGCGAGTACCCCGCCGTGAAGGGCTGGGCAACGGATCTGTTCTCATCCGAGCTTCTCGAAATATCAAAGAAGACGTGGGCAAGTGACCTGGCCTACGCAAAAGCAGGGCTCTATTTCGGGCCAAAGGAAGGTACCGGTTTTTTTGAGTCTCGCGGCTGGAGAACCGATCGCAACTTCTCTCTATTGGAAGAGTCTGAGAAGCTGGGACGCGATTTTCCGCTGTCGTTTTTGGGACGTCCCTTGCTCTCTGTTCTGCCCAAGCGAGTGAATCATCTCTTGAACGATGCCTACCGCTTAGTCTTACTTCGTTAAGGGTCGAGGCGATAACTTTCAGGTAGATCGCAACCCTCAGAGCGGGGCCTTGGGTGGGGTGAGCAGCTTCGGGCGTGAAGTTGAACGGACTCGTCTTGTGCAGTTGCGCGAGCAAAGGCGAGGGCGACTTCAACCGCATCGCGATCTAATCCCGCCTTTTCGGGCGCTTCCCAGCCCGCCGCCAGCAGTGGATTGAGTACTCGATTGAGAACCAGTGAAGCTCGTGCCAAGTCGATGGCTTCGTTGACCGCAAGTTCGTGAAGCGTGAACGTGAAAACACCGAAGAAATGGTACCATTCTCCCCAGCGATCTCCACGGCCGTCGCGTCTGAGGGGAATGAGTTGGTTTTGGAGTGCCGGTAATTTTGATGTCCAGCGATCGGGTGTGATCTTAAACCAGTGGGGATTGAAGTCTTCTCCCGTTGACGAGATGGCCTGCTGATAGCGGCCCAGAGTGCGAAGGGTATTGTGCGAGATCAGAGCCGCGCAAAGTGGATCTTGCCCGCACAGGCTCAGGGCTTCGTGAAAAAGTGAGCGTGGAAGAATAGTTTGATTCGTGTCGGCTTGGTGTTCAATCCAAAGTGCCAACATCAATTCAGGTGTTTCAAAGGCTTCAGCCCATCGTGCGTGAGCCTGTCGTTGGATCGCGCGATCGATCAACGGGTAGCGTCGATTTGGGTAGACCGCTAAGTAAGTAAGGAGTCCGTCGATATTAC
>CANJNU010000150.1 GCA_947475645.1 Bacteriovoracaceae bacterium
CTGCCATTCTTCCATGCTGCGAAGCGCCTGTGCCCGACGGAGCTTGATGGTACTTTCTGGAATGGTCAATGCGCTTGAAATTTCTGGGTAGGGAAGGCCGTACTTGTCCCGAAGGAGGATAAGGAGTTTCTCGGGTAGCGCTAGTCGCTGCAATGGCTCATTCTGTGGAGCTAAACGTGAGTGATCGGGCTTGTTCTTGAGTAGATACTCGCACGTAGCTTTCAGGATCCACGCGCGGAGATATTCTTTAAAGTCGGTGGTGCGAGCCTGTCCTCTGAGATTTCGAAAAATACTTACCCAAGCCAGCTCGGCCTGATTAGAATTTTGTAGAGTCTCTGAGCATAGATCGAAAACTAGATCGCCATAGGTTTCTACCCAGTGACGAAAAGATGCCTGAGTGTGATTATTCCGCGTCGTTAAATCCGTCATCGTCCTCGGTCTCAGATTCGTTATGGGTTTTAAGATAGATCTTCCACCGCTCTGGAGCCGTACCAATGCCAAAGGTAAAGCTTGAGGAAGGGAGCCAGTAAGGCTGTTTGGGTTTTTTTATGAGCCTCATACTTGCTTGCACAGGGGTTCGCCCCCCCTTTTTTTGGTTGCAGGACTTACATGCGGTCACAATATTGTTCCAGCTTTTTTGGCCGCCCTGGACGATCGGAGTGACGTGATCGAGTGTGAGCTGATGACGCGAAAAGTCGTTTCCGCAGTATTGGCAGGTATGTTGATCTCGCAGGAAAATGTTCATGCGCGAGAAGCGAATAATATTCTTCTTTTTGGAGAGTGGAACGTAGGACAGTAAGCGCAGCACCGCTGGAACTCGGATAGTGAGTCTGACCGTTCTGACCTCGTGGTCAGACTCCTCCACGACTTCAACTTTCCCTTGGAACAAAAGCTGAAGAGCCTTTTGCCAAGTGACTACATGAAGCGGTTCAAAGGATGCATTCAGAACAAGTGCGTGGCTCATGGGCTGCGATCCCCTCTTACCTTGATTATAGGGGGTTTTAAGGGAAGGTTGCAACTACGCGGGGTGCTAAAGGTTTGAAATAATGGATTAAAAAGGTTTTTTTATGGTGAAACGCGCCACCATCGCTTAGAGATTCTAACGAAATAACGAGGTGTTAGGATGTTGGGTCTTGAGCTGGGGCGGCAAATTCGAGTGCGATCGCGCGTGATACTTTTAGTATTGGGATGGGGGGGGCTCTTGCTCGTGGCGCTGTGGTTTAAGTGTGCTCCTGAGCATGACAGTCTGCTACAGGGTTCGTCGAGTCGCGTCCGAATGCCTGCGTTCGAATTGAAAACAGCGAGTGGTGCGATGTTTCGCTCAGAGAACTTGGCGGGGAAATGGACGGTCGTTCATTTTTGGGCCAGCTGGTGCAAGCCTTGCCTGGCTGAAATTCCAGTTTTCATTGAATTCGCTCAAGAGTGGGGTGGTAAGCCCGTGCGCTTCGTGCTGATCAGTCTGGACGCGAATTGGGGGGACGCGCAGAGGGTTCTTGGTTCGTCCGGCTTGCCTGCTCAGATCATCTCCTTGCTGGACGCCTCTAGGCGGGTGTCAGAGCAGTTCGGGAGTTACCAATACCCCGAGAGCTACTGGCTGAATCCCCAAGGGGAAGTGGTTTTGAAGTGGGTTGGACCACAGGATTGGGATCATCCTCGCTTTAAAAGGCTTCTGAGTCAGACGCTTCTTAACAATTGAGTGTTAGCTAACTCTACAATCTGAATTAAGAATCGACAGACTGTTGTAAAATTGACGATGCTGCTCAATAATTGATCATATTAGTCCGATATTTGACTGTGACGGGTATCGGGTTGCTAGTGGGAGCCCTGGAGGGGGACATTATGATTAACTGGGCAGAAATTAAACATTTTCATGCAGTAAAGAAGATCGAAGAGATTCTTGGGAACTGGTTTCACGCTGACATTTTTTTCGTGAACCAACGAGGCGTCGTAGAGAGTTTTGATCCTAAAGATCGGCAACGGGAGTTTCGAAACGCGATAGCTGGAGCGGTTCTACCCAAAGAGAAAGCTCGCGAAGAGCTATTTCGATTGATCGCACAGGCGAACGAGAAACTCCTCGAGGGAGGGAAGGCTTCTCTCGTCCTGGCTGGGCCATTTGGATTCGATCGAATTTATTCATCGAGAATAGCCATCAATAATGAATTCTTTGGCAGCATTTTCTCTTATTGTTATTTTGAGCGGGAACCATCTGTGGAGGAATTAGCTCACGCTCGTACTTTGATGGAAGAGTGGGGCTATGATGGGGAGAACTGGACCGCAGCCGTTGAGCGGGTGAAACCTCTCTCTGAGTCGGACAGAAAATATTTAGGCGAACTTGTAGAGATCGTGGCTCAGGACGTTGCCTCGTTTCACTTGGAAATGTCGAAACGCGACGAGCAGATTCATCACCTAACCACAGAGCTTGAAGGACGCTATAAGTTCGCAAACATGATCGGCCGTTCGAAGGCAATGAGTGACGTGTTCAACCTTTTGGAGAAAATTAAGAGCTCCGAATCGACGATTCTAATTCAGGGTGAAAACGGAACCGGTAAGGAACTCATTGCAAAGGCAGTTCACTTTAATTCGCCTAGGAAAGATGCCCAATTTATTACGGTCAATTGCTCGGCATTTAATGAGAACCTTTTAGATAGTGAGCTGTTCGGGCACATGAAGGGGTCATTTACAGGTGCTATACGAGATAAAAAGGGCTTGTTTGAAGCGGCCCATCGCGGAACATTGTTTCTCGACGAAATCGGCGATATGTCGCTGAGCATGCAAGTAAAGTTGCTTCGAGTTTTGCAAGAAGGAACGTTGACTCCGGTTGGAAGTACGGACATGAAAAAAGTGGATGTTCGAGTAGTTGCAGCAACAAATAAAAATCTGAAAGAGATGATCGAGCAGGGAACGTTCCGGGAGGATCTCTACTTCCGAATTAATGTGATCAACGTCGGGGTTCCGTCTCTTCGTGAACGCAAGGAAGATATTCCATTGCTCATCGATTTCTTCTTGGGGCGAGAGTGTAAGCAGAAGAACGTGATCGTGAAGCAGGTCCATCGCCGAACACTCGAAAAGATGCTCGACTATCCTTGGCCAGGGAATGTTCGCGAACTTGAGAACGAAGTTGAGCGGCTTGTTGTTCTGGCTGGTGAGGATATTAAAGTACCGGCGGATCTTCTCTCTCAGCGAATTCGGGATCAAGGTGAGTCTCCGAAGGTAAACGGAATGCGGTTGTCTGGGAAATTGAAGGATGCGCTTGAAGAACTTGAAAAAACGATGATTAAAGAGGGATTGAAGCGCGCGAATTGGAATAAAAGTCGCCTCGCGAAGGAACTCGGTATTTCGAGAGCCGGCCTGATTATGAAAGTTGAGAAGTATGGATTGGATAAGCGTAAACTTCCTCGTACGGGAGAAGAGGCAGCTTAAGATGAAGAAAATGACTTTTTTAGTCAGCCGAACGATAGTTATTCTAACGATTATTGCTGGTTGTAGCTCTGGGCATAACCAACGAGTGGTTTTGATTCCGACGGCACAGCTCACTTCCGAGGATCAGCGAGCGCAGGAAGTGAGTAGCGCTCGAGGGGTTCCGATACTCACCGGGGCAAAATCAGTGAATGAGCCGGTTCAGCGTAAACCGGCAAGTAAGTAAGTCGAACTCAACCCACTAGGTCAAGAACCACAAAACGTCCATTTCGGATCTCCCATTTGACGTCGTAGTCGAGAAGTAGAAACCCGTAACGGTTACCTTGTGCCTCTGGCTGTGAGGGGGGCATTCGTCGTTGCTGAAAAGCGGGACGAGGATCGAGACTAAGCATCTCGATGATGAGTAGCCGAAGACCGCGGCTTGCATCAGGATCACGAGACCGAATCGCATTCTCGGCTTGGAGGGTAAACTCGACCTCTGTTCTGAGGATAGGAGCATCAGCCCATCCTGATGATGTGCCACTCAGGGCGTCAGCATAAGCAATGTAGGGCTTGATATCCAGTACAGGTGTACCATCGAGCACGTCCACGCCACTCACATGAATCGCCACTCCGTTCGGTGCGTCGAAATCGATCTTTTCGAGTTTTACAGCGGAAAGTCCAATCGGATTAGGTCGATGAGGCGACCGTGAGGCGAGAACTCCGACTTTTTTAGTACCTCCAAGGCGAGGAGGGCGGATTGAGGGTTTCCAGTTCTTAGCGTCGTGCTCATGGAAAACGAAGATCACCCAGAGATGACTAAATCCTTCAAGACTCTTCACGGCATTAACGAGAAAGGGATCGTCTCTGAGTTTAAGCGTTCCTTCGGCTCCAGTCACTAAACCGGGCTGGCGTGGAATTCCAAACTTCTCCTTGAAGC
>CANJNU010000151.1 GCA_947475645.1 Bacteriovoracaceae bacterium
CACATCTGAACCCTGAATAGGGAGGGTGCCCGCAAAAGCCTGATTAAACATGAGAGTGAGGCTCCTCTTTTAATTGATTCTGCTCTTTCCGTTGTCTACGCCAGAACAAGAACAAATAACTGCCAAAGACCAAAACTGTGCACGCCCCACTGGCCTGCATTAATTTGGTCAGGTAAATCGAATACTTTCGTGTCTTAGGATCATAACGGTAACAAAACAACAGCAGCCGTTCAATCACTGATCCAATTTTTCCGTTCGAAGCCTCCAAAAGGGCGAGCTTCAAATCCTGAACTCGGTACTCAATTCCATACAGATACCGAGAAATTCTGCCGTCGGGGGTCAGCGCAAAAAGTGCGGCCCCGTGAGCAAATTGTTGCTGCTCTGCGTCCCAACGGTAGCCATAGCCCACCGAATCCGCGAGTTTCTTAATTTGAGACTCCTGACCCGTTAGAAAATGCCATCCCTGATCGGCTCCAAGACGCCCATAATTTTTTAAATAGGCGGTCTTCTTTTTCAAAGCCAGCGCGGGTGTCTCGCGGGGGTCAATACTGACAGTAACGATGTCAAACTTTTGAGAAACCGACCAATCCATCTGCTTCAACGACTCAAGCAAGCCATTCAGTACGAAAGTACAAAGATTCGGGCACTCGTAATAAGCGAGTACCAAGATCACAGGCTTACCGTGCTTGAAAAAGCTCGAAAGAGCCACTGTCTGCCCCAACTCGTCTTTAAAACTGAGGTCGTCCAATAAGACTGAACTTCCCAAGTGCTCGACAATTCCGACACCCTTCAGTTCATCAGGAATGTCTTGAGCGCGCGCCACTTCGACTGTGCTCAGGCCAGCCAAAAGAACCAGGCTCAAGGCAACAGCGCAAACCCACTGAACTCGTCGTTTTTTAAAGGAACTGAACACGAAATTTCCACCTTAACTGAGTTAATCCAACACCCTTCATAAAGTTGACACGCTTAAGATGTCAACAGGACTCGGATTCATCGTTTGATTCTTTGATTCTTTTTTCTGAAATGGTATCAGTCCCTCATACTTCTAGCGCAGCGAATCGACACCTTTTATCATGAATCTCGACCGAACAACCCCAACCCTTCCCTCTCGCTCACTCGTTGCGCTCTACTTTCAGCTCGCAAAGTCAGGAATCGTCACGCTCGTTCTTATTAGCGTCCTCGGTGGATTTCTCATCGGACAGCCTTTCGAGATTCCACTCAACTGGACGAAGCTGGTATTCACGCTTCTTGGAATTCTTCTCCTCTCGTCGGGCTCATCGGCACTGAATCAGTACCAAGACCGCGAGATCGACGCACTTATGCCTCGTACCATGAATCGCCCGCTTCCCAGTGGGCAACTCTCATCACGCGAGGTCATCGTCTTCGTCGCGGTCACTCTTATCCTCGGACTGCTCACTCTCGTACGAATCGATTTGAAACTTTTCTGGCTTGGAATCACGGCCGTGATTTCTTATAACGGTCTTTATACTCTTTGGTGGAAGCGCAAATGGGCCTACGCTGCGATTCCAGGGGCAATCCCGGGCGCACTTCCCATCCTGATGGGTCACGTTGCGGCCACCGGCAATTTGCTTCATCCTGCCGGCATTTACCTCTTCTTTATCTTGTTTTATTGGCAGATGCCGCACTTCTGGGTACTTGCGCTAAAATTCGAGACCGATTACCGCGCCGGCCACATTCCCACCCTTCCCGTCGCACGTGGCGTAAAGATTACGGTCATCCAAATTGCAGTTTGGTGCGTGGCCTACGTCGCCTTAGCCCTGATGGGAACGTTCTTCCTTCACACCGGCTGGATTGCTTTTGCGATTAACCTCGCAGTCAGCCTCTTTCTCTTAAAAGAGCTACGCCAATTCGTTGCCGCCGAAGACCCGGTCAAAGCATGGCTCAAGTTCTTCTTGTGGATCAACTTCAGCCTGATCTTCTACATCGCCGCGTACGCCATCGATTTGTGGTCGGTGTACTTGCCCTGGCAGAAATAAAAAAAAGGGACCCTCTCGGGCCCCTTTTTGAATCACTACTTCTTTTTTCTCATCACTGATGATGATGGTGAACCGACTGAGCTAAGCGAGGATCGCCGATGGCAACCACGTTGTGCCTGGATAGAAATCGGAAGATCAGCGTAAAGAACACACCAACGAATCCGGCAGTTACTCCTAACTCAATCCAACCTACCTTCGGACCATTTTTGTAAAACTCAGGCTGCACAATCCACAGCATATCAATCCACTGGGCTACCATCATAAATACGCCCACGCGAACCAGCTGCTTGGGATTCCGCTTCGCATCGCGAGGCAAGAGCATAAAGAATGGCGTCATGAACTTGCCTATCAGCAAGAACACTGTCACGTACATCCAATTGCCCACCATTCGGCGCATGAAATAGCCTGTTTCTTCAGGCATATTCGCGTACCAAATAAGCATAAACTGCGAGAAGCCGATGTATGCCCAGAACACAGTGAATGCGAACATGAACTTGCCCAAGTCGTGCAAGTGATTGTCGTTCACCAGGCCCTTCAGCTTGCCTTGATTGACCAAGAAGATAGTCATAATACAAGTCAATGCCAGGGTCGAATAGAACAAACCGGCAAAGCAATAAACCCCGAACATCGTGCTAAACCAATGAGGATCAAGCGACATTAAGAAATCGAAGGCAGCCATCGTAAAGCTCACACCAAAGAAAGCCAAAAACCCTGGCGACAATGCGCGGTTCTTCTCGGTGAACGAGTAATCCCCGTTCGCGTCTTGGGCGATAGAATTTCCGATCATCTTGCGCGCAAAAAACATCCAAAAAGCCACGGCCAGTAGGTTACGAATCATAAAGAAATTCTGACTCAGATAGCCTGACTTTCCTTCCATAACGACGTCGCCCTGAACGTGCTCGATATGACTCCAAACGTAGAGGTCATGAATACCGAAGTAAACCACCGCTGTAGTGACAAAAGCAAAAGGGAGATAAGCGGTGAACGACTCGCTCACTCGGCGAAGCGGAGCACTCCACATCGACCCTGTGAGCCACTGAAGCGCTGCAAAGAAAAGCCCGCCCAAACCGAGTGACATAAAAAAGAAGTGGTTTTGCAAAAACGCCGCCCAAGCACGCTGAGAGTCAACTCTCAACCCACCCAAGAACGCTACAACACCCACTAACGCCAGGCCGGCGAACATCATTTTCAGGCCCGGAGAAGCCTGGAACGACCCTGGGTTTTCAATTTTTGCATGTGAATTTGCGTGTGACATGATCGTCTTCTTTCTTTCGAACCTAAACTTATTGACCAGCCGCTTTAAGGTCTTCAGCCGTGGGATGCTTCGCGCGCTGAAGTGCCCGAACGTAATGAATCGTTGCCCAACGATCATCGGCAGAAATCTGCGATGCATAGCTTGGCATCAAGTTCTGCCCCATGGTCACTACGTGGAAGATACTTCCGTCCGCATAACCGCGAACTTTGTCGGACTGCAACGAGGGTGGGCGTGGGTACTTAGGCACTACAGATCCATCGCCTTCACCGTAAGCACCGTGACACACAATACAGTACGTATTGTACATCTTTTGACCGCGTTCCAAGATCGCTGCGGTCGAAGCGAGTGGATTCTTCAACTCTCTCCCCGCAACCAACACATCTCGGTAAGGATAGGACTGATGTTCGCGAGAAACCGTTCCCTTTACGGGCATTCTCATCGATCCCGGTGCCTGCGCTTTGATTCCAGGAGTGTAGGCCATATCCGGCATGAAAGTCACATTCGGTGAATTATGTTTGCAGCCCGCGAAAGTGAGCGCAAAAACCATCGCAAAAAAAGTAATGTGCTTAGAAGCTGTCATTTCAGAACCATCCTTCATGAAACACGCTACGAACATCGAGAGCCCCCAAGGATTTCAGAAGATCCGCCGCTTCGGCTTCGGAAAACGCTTTTTCGGTTTGAGCAACCTCTGAAGCGTCTTCTTCATCTTCACCAAAGAAACTAACCGTTGATTTGGGCTTCGGAGCCTCGATCACCAACGCAAAGCGATCACGCGTCAGGCTCGGATCAAACGACTTCCGACTGATGTTCGGTAACCGGTTTGCTATGAACATCGCCGCGACTGTCGAAAGTCCCGCCAACAACACGGTCAACTCGAATATCACCGGCACGAAAGCAGGCCAGGAATTCATGGGTTTTCCGCCGACGATAATCGGCCAATCCACTGCCGAGGTCCAGTACTGAAGTGTAAAGGCCACAGCCAAACCCGTCAGGCCCGCACCGAAAGTCACAAACGGAATCCAAGACCGCTTCAATCCCATCGCATCGTCCAACCCGTGAACAGGG
>CANJNU010000152.1 GCA_947475645.1 Bacteriovoracaceae bacterium
CTCCTTGCGGGCCTATCACTATGAAAAAATTGTCAATTGTCGCCCTTTTCCTGACTCTCTCTGCCTACTCCTCGAGTCAATCCGTGCAGGCCGCCCTGATTGAAATTCAGGCGCCCGTGCTGGGCCAATCCTCCGAGGGTACGATCTGTGGTCCATTCGACCCCGAATGCAAGCGCCGCTTGGCGAGAATTTTAAATGCAATTCAACTGCTGCCGCTCGAGATCTCTTCGGGTGTTCGCTTTGGCGAGCTAGGTGCCCAAGCAGCGATTCAGTTTTCGGCCCATGTGGCGGGCGTCGATGCAGCCGCAGGCGACTTAGAGGCCCTGCTTTTCGATATGGTAACCGTTCCGGAGCGTGGGGGCGTTCGCGTTCGCTTTAGTTTGGCTCAATCAGAGATGCTGTTCTTTTGCACCGATGAGAACGGAAATACACATTCGCCATTTTCTGGCTTATTTGGAACCTGTCGCCCAGACGGAAGCTGGGGAATTGGCGGACAGGTGGCGCAAATTCAGTGGGACTCGCAAACAGGCGCATTAGCCGCGCGCTGGGCCGAGATGTCTGCCGTGTTAAATCTGCTTCAGAATGGAAATGGCCTCGGTTATTTGCAGAACCGCTTAAATACCTTCGCCGGAGCAAGCGTCGACACGGTTTGGGCAGGAAACAATTCAGCTAACTCAGGCGCGAGCCATTCATTTTTGCGCGGAAAATTTGGGATTTCTGGAATGTTACGAAGCAATAATAATCACTGGGAGCTGAAGGGCCTTGCGAGCTATCGGCCTAATCTCACTCAATGGGATGACTTCTCGTTCGAAACCCGTGCCCAGGTTCTGTATCACTTGCTGCTTGCACCGACGGTGATGGCGAATGTGGGTATTGACAGTCAATATATTTACAGCTCGGTTCCAGAAAATGCGATTTCCCTTTGGACGTCAGGTACTGAGTTGCATAACGCCTATTTAGGCGCCCTCTTTGGGGTCGTCTGGCAGTAAACAGTAGGCAGCTTTTTCCCTCAAAAATGCAACTTTTTTGCCCATTCTAGTCACCCAGTAAACCCGCTATTCTCTAGGGAATATGGAAGTCTCCTTGGGCCGCTGGATGTGGCCGAACTTCATCTTCTCCGCTCTTTCTCTTGCGCTCTTTATGGGGCAGAATTCAGCAAGCGCGCAGCTTCTGCAGATCATTCACACCAACGATCTGCACTCGCATTTTGATCATGCACGCGAGCTCGATCGCGGTAATTATGCTGCTGTAAAAACGGTGATGGACCGATTGAAGCTCGATGCCCAGAAGCAAGGCATCGAAACACTTACGTTGGACGCCGGTGACTTTAGCGAGGACAGTATTTTCTACCTGCCCGGCCAAGGTGTTGAGGCTTGGCGGCTTCAGTCGGCACTGGGGTACGATGCGGTAACCCTGGGAAACCATGACTGGTTGGCCGGACCATCCCATTTAAATCGGTTAGTTCAGCAGACACAACCCACCTTTGACCTTCTGGGCGCCAATTTTCTCTTTAGTGGCAACCTACCTGATCTCGAAAAGCACATGCACCGCTGGGCCGAGTTTAAAAAGGCAGGCGCAAGAATTGCCGTTTATGGGCTGACCACCTCAGAGTTTCTCTACAGTTGGATGGCAGAGCCAGGATTGATTACCGATCCGATTGAGACCGCAGTCGAAGACCTACCCGAGGTTCGATCCAAGGCTGACTTTGTAATCGCACTGACCCACTTAGGAATGAAAACTGATAAGAAGCTCGTGAACAACACCACGGGAATTGACCTAGTGGTGGGCGGCCACTCGCACACCGCTACCTACGAGCCAGCCTGGGCAAAGTCGGCGGATCAGAAATGGGTGCCCGTAATTCAGGCCGGAATGCACGGCCGCTTTGTGGGCGATCTTTTGGTCGATGTCGAGCCCGGCAAGCCCATGCAAATTTTGCGGTACCAACTTATTCCGATCTATTCAGCAGAGGCCCACGACTCTCACGTCGATCAGATGATCGACGAAGCGCGCCGCCATTTAGAAAATGATTACGGCAAGGAGTGGCTGCAAGAGGTCATTGGTAACTCTGAAGTTCCGCTCGAAAACGCCTACGTACAAGGTCGAAAGACGTGGTGGAGTGAGTTCGTGGCAAAGTCGATTAGAGATGCCGGGAAGGCTGATGCTTCGGTTGACGTAACGCAGTTTGAGGGCTTTGATCAGCCTGCCGGCCCCATTACCCGCGAACAACTTTTCATTCTCTATCCGCGAATTTTTGAATTTGAGAAACGCTATGGTTGGACAGTTTGGACAGCCAACGTGTGGGGGTGGTTTCTAAAAGCCGGAATACAAAAGGCCATTGCACTTGGCGTACCCCTTCACTTCTCGGGCATTACCTACGACACCGCCGCCGATGGAACAGCGATGAACTTTAAAATTAATGGCGAGCCATTTCACTGGTATCAGCGTTACAAAATCGCATTTCCAGAAGGAATTATTCGGGGCGCCTTTGGGTTGAACGAAGCCCTGAAGTTAGTTCTTAGCTCGCCCAAAGACACCCGCGTACCCATTTGGCAGGCGAATGAAGACCACCTAAAAGAGGTGAAAGTCATTCGCGAAAGCCACACTGATTAACTGACTTTATTGCGGCAACACAGGGGCTTTTTCTTTCGGAAATTTGCCGCTTAAGCTCTTCAAGAAGGCCACAATGTCAGAGACTTCTGCCTGGGCAAGATCTTTGTTGAGCTGCGTTTTAGCCATCACTACAACCGCTTCGTTTAACGTCTTGACTGCACCATTGTGAAAGTAAGGAGCGGTGTCGGCCACGTTTCGCCAGGTAGGAACACGGAAGAAGTGCTTGTCGCTTTCGACTTTTGTTACTTCGAACCGACCCACATCAGCTGTAAACTTGTACTTCTTATCGAATTCGGTTCCGGGAATGACCGGAAACTTTTGATAAAAGCCTGTGCCTTGCGGAAGAGTAGGCCCATTGAACATGGCACCACTGTGGCAAGACGTACAGCCTACGGTTTGAACCAATTGCATTCCGCGCTTAGCCGATTCACTTAAGGCTTTGGTGTCTCCACCCACAAAGCGATCATACGCGCTTCCAGGCGTTACTAAAGTGCGCTCGTAGGCTGCGATTGCCTTCACTGTATTGTCGATAGTAATGGGGCCAGGACCGAAGACCTTCTCAAACTCTTTTTTATAGCCTGGAATGCCAGAGAGAACTTTCACAACAGCGTCGTGGTTCTCCATTCCCATTTCAATCGGATTGGTCATCGGACCCTTGGCTTGCGCTTCGAGGCTAGCAGCGCGGCCATCCCAAAACTGAACCGACGCAAAGCCTGAATTAAACACGCCAGGCGAGTTTCTTCCGCCCAAGCGTCCGTCGTGGCCGGGCGAGAACTGCTTTCCATCCACGCCAGTTTGGGTGACGTCGTGGCAGGAGTTACAAGAAATTTTTCCATTTTTGGAAAGACGCCCATCGAAGAAAAGCTTCTTACCCAAGGCTACCTTACTGGGAGTGGTGGGATTATCTGCTGGAGTGGGTACTTGTGAGGGAAGCTTTTCGAGGGCCTGAGCGCTTAGCCCCAAAGAGGCAAGAAGTGCGAGGCCCACGAAACTGATGCGGGTTGAATTTTTTAGCTTTTGCATAGCTCTAGTTTAGGCATTCCTGAACCCAACGCAACGTAAAACCGCCATAAAATGATGCGTCACCTCTGACACTCGCGAAGCCCCTGCTTTATTCCGATACGATAAAAGATGATGGGTAGGACGAGTCTGACACGGTTTAAAATAGTAGCTGCATTTGTTCGCAGCGCGCACGCGTTGGCGTGGGTGACCGTGCTTGCATTCACACCCGCTTGTTCACTCTCTCAAAGATCCAGTTCCATGATCGAGATCCAAATTCCCGATAACTTCCACGCGATACAAGCGATTGGAAGCGTCGAAGAAAGCGCGTCTCAATTGCGTGCGCTTGATCTTCCGGTCTTTGCGCTCGAGGGAGCGAACTCAAGTTCTCTCGCTCGTAAGTCAAACGTCGGCAATGAAGAGCTGGGTTTTACCAAAAACGGTGCACAGTCGTTTGAAGATTTGGGCTGCCTTTTTGTTCATGTTCGTGGAGCACAGATCAATGACGACTCGCGACTTCAGTGCGCTTCAGCAGACGACGCATTGGGCAGTTTTTCGGAAGTCGTAAAAGCCACACCCGGTGCAACACTTTCGATGAAAGTATTTGCTGGGGGAAGTCGCAAAGTATCGGTGATCGCATTTCAGGGGGCACCCGATGGCTCATGCCCATCGCTCGAAGCGATCCTTTCGGGCAAGGACAC
>CANJNU010000153.1 GCA_947475645.1 Bacteriovoracaceae bacterium
CCCACGACGAGTTCGATAAGTGAACATCTCCACTTCACTGTCCGGTCGGTAATGAAATTGAACTCGTAAATTATGATAGAGAAATGCGGTCAAAGCCTCCGTACTTTCGAGATCCATCCTAGCAAGGTAGTTCTGCTCACCGATATCCTCAAACCGGACAATACTCTTTTTATAGTCTCCCTCACAAGGATACAGCCTGATTATAAAGAGCGATTCCAGCGCTGAAACTAACTTCTTTAATGTAGGTAGGGAAACACGACTTGCCTTTTGTAGGGCGGTGTAATCCAAAGGGCCCCCGGCTTGAATGGCCAAAGCCACCAACATTTTTCTTAGCGTAGAGAATCCGAGGCTCGTTTGCAGAACTAATTTCAAATCACGCTCAAGCAAAGTATTCATCTGGGTTTCAAAACGCTGTTTCCGAACTTCAGAAGATCGAACCACAAAAACTCCAGGCAACCCACCCATTTCTATAAACTGTGAAAACTTCTTCAAGTTAATGTCGCTAGCCACTTTCATCAACGGCGTGCGTATATCTTTGAGAAGTCGAAGTGCTCCATCGGGTAATTCCATCGAGTGTTGCTCAGACCAATCCATGGGCAATAGTTCCCAGGCAATCATTCTACCTGTTAACGACTCGCGAATCACCTTTCGACTCGAAAACCTCACTGAGCCCGTCAAAAGAAACTGTCCGGGCTTTTTACGCGTTCGAACCCACTCTTTTAACACCGGAAAGAGATTGGGCGCATATTGACACTCATCAATGACCAAAGGCATTGCCGCATTCTTGGATAGAAACACTTCCGGAGATGCCTGAGCATTAGCCAGCTCAGTTGGCACGTCTAACGTCACATACTTTTCAGCTAACGCACTTACCAGTGTAGTTTTACCCACCTGGCGGTGCCCAAAAACTCCGGTAATCGGAGAGTAACTCATCGACTTTCGAAGTAGTGAGGCTAGATGTCTGGCACGTGTATGCGGCATAATACTAATATAACCCATTTAAATTTTTTATAAAGGGGGGGTTATCATTTTTGTACAAATGAGTTGTGGTTCCGAGGGTCGGGGGTTCAAGTCCCCTCGGTCACCCCATTAAAAAGGCCCTGAAAGCGAAAGCTCTCAGGGCTTTTTTAGTTTCTAGCCAAACAACCAGCCACCCGCTATCGTCATGATCTCAGTCAAATGGAGCAGGGCCAAATGAATCGAGGAACAACTACAGATTTCTCAACGCTGGAAAAAGCCCTCTCCCAGCTCGAGTCAGCCCTTCAATCTCCACCAAAAAACGATTTAGAACGAGACGGAGCCATCCACCGCTTTGAGTACACTTTTGAACTTACCTGGAAAGTAGCCAAACAAGTCCTGGCCCATCTCGGAGTCGAAGCGGCATCGCCCAAGGCAGTGATCCGCGAGCTCGGCACGCAGGGGATCATCTCAGACGTTGAGGCGTGGTTCAAGCTTCTCAAGGCCCGAAATGCGTCCACACACACTGATGTGGAAACAACTGCTCAAGACGTTTTCAAATCTGCACAAGCCTACCCCGCTTATTGCCGCACTTTAATTTCAGAACTTAAAAAGCAATGAGCTCATTCGGACTTTCTCAAGATCAAATCGATTTCCTAGTGAAAATTTTTGAAACCCATTTTCATAACGCAACTCAAGCAACAGTTTGGGTTTTTGGCTCGCGAGCAAAGGGGACGCACCGAACCTATAGTGATCTCGACTTACTTGTGCAGTCGGAGCCCGCCTTGAGCGAAGAGCAAGTCTCTGCACTCAAAGTCGATCTCGTATAAATTGAAGATCTTGCAGCCCCCTATCAGCCCAGTGTCTTTGCCGAGCGGAAGGTCCTTTGGGAGAAGTAAGTAAATAAAAGGTACAGTCTCTTCCATGTGTTCAATCAGAAAAATTTCGAAAAGCGGCTGAATCAGGGAATTCAGAAATAGAACGACAGTTTAAGCAGCTTTCGGCCTAGGTTTAGCCTTAATCCTTTGTATTTGCAATCGGAGCGCGTCTGGACACAGCTCAAGGCCGTTCGGCCACGCCAATGCACCCGATTCAATATAGCACTTTTCAAACATTTGCCCTTTTACGATTTCAGCGGCTAACGCTTTTGGCTTCGAGAAGATATACCCCAATTGTACAGTACCCACGAGTCCGTCGCTAAATCTGAGCTTAATTGTGTACAGATCGGGATCAACAACCAGGATCTTTTTTGGGGTTTTAAATTGAGAAACAGCATCCCATGCCCGGCTTAATTCTGCCACATGCTAAAATTGGCTCCCCAGGTGTTCGATTTCTAGTTGAAACCGACTTTAAAGTTTTATAGGTTCCCGCTTAGCCACTCTGGGTCACCGATGGCGGTCTGCAGCAGACCGTAGGTTCCTTAACACCGGGGCATCACGCACTATGAACACCGAACTTCCTATTTTCGAATTCCTTCTCAAAAACTACAAAAACTTCAATGCACGCGCCACTCGCGATGCAACCCTGGCCTACTGGCGCCACACCGAGCGCGGCGGAAAGATGTTCTGGTCTGTTGCAGGAGCCATGTCGTCCGCGCAGCTTGGAATTTCTCTCGCCCCAGCGATTCGTGCAGGCCTGATTCATGGCTTATCGGTCACGGGCGCAAACCTGGAAGAGTCCCTCTTCCGCTTAGTGGCACACCATAGCTATAAAGATTTTCCTGATTATCGTTACCTCACCAAAGACGACGACACTCGCATTCTTGAACAACGCATGCGCCGTGTAACTGACACCAGCATTCCAGAAGACGAAGCGTTCCGCGCGGTCGAAAAGACCATCGTGCCCATGTGGATGAATGCAGGAAAATCCGGCACACGCCGCTTCTGGCATGAATACTTCTACGAGCTTATTCAAGGAATCGATTCGAAACAACACGAAGGCAATGCTGAAGACTGTTGGTTGCTTGCAGCTGCAAAAGCCAAGCTTCCCATCGTTGTGCCGGGCTATGAAGACTCCACTTTTGGAAATATCTTTGCAGGCTACGTAAAAACGAACGAGTGCAGCGCACTTTCTGCTAAATCGGGCATTGAGTACATGGCGCATTTCTACGACCAATACCGCGAGCTTTCAAGTGGTGCAGGCGTGGGATTCTTCCAAATCGGCGGAGGCATTGCAGGCGACTTCCCTATTTGCGTCGTACCTTCCATTAAGTACGATTTGGGTGAACCTGTGAAGCCTTGGGCTTACTTCTGCCAAATCTCCGACTCAACGACTTCCTACGGCTCTTACTCGGGCGCAACTCCGAACGAAAAGATCACTTGGGACAAGCTCACCAAAGACACTCCAATGTTCGTGATCGAATCAGACGCAACTGTAATTGTACCGTTAATGCTTCAGGCATTGCTCGAAGCTCAGGCGAATCCAGCAGCAGCCAATGCGTTGATTACTAAGGTCGTCCCCCACTTTTGGTAGAGGGGGTGCACAAAACAAGAGCCACCCCCGTCACTGACTGGGGTGGCTCTTGTTTTTTCAATAATCCAGCTCAACAAACATTCCGGGTGAGCGAACGAGTCTGAAGCCGATTTCAGAGGACCGCGTATTGGGTGAATAGCGCTCGCGGTACGCGAGACGTAACTCATCCATAGAAGAGTTGTACGATCCGCCACGAACATTACAGTCTCCATCGACCCACTCCTTCACATTTCCGGTCATATCAAAGAGCTTCCAAGCATTGGGGAAGCGGCTTCGCACAGGGTGGGTTACCCCCTTCGAAAACGGCTTACCCCATGCATAACTTCTTAACTGCTCATACTGGTCACCCACGTCTCCGAAGCTAAAAGAGGTGGTTGCGCCCGCACGAGCAGCATATTCCCACTGGTATTCGCCCGGCAACCCATAAACGAACCCGTCATCCTGCGCGCGATTCAATTGCCCAATAAACTTTCTCACGTCGTGCATACTGACATTTTCCACAGGATTTCTTGGGCAAATTCCAACGCCTGCGATCATGATCCAATCTCTTGGGCAATCCTTCTCGGATGAAAAAGTTGAAGGGTTCGACTGCATCACCTGAAACCACTGAAGTTGCGTCACTTCAGTCGACTGAATCTCAAAGTCGCCGACGATGTGGTAAACCGAGCGATCTTTATTCGAGATCATTCCATGAGAGATAAAAACAAAGTCTGATCCATCGTCTGAAAAGACTCGCTCTTTAGGATGGTCATTTCGAGATAGCTTACTGATCTCGATCGCCTGCTCATTGATGTCGAGCTGAGAGAACAAGAGGCCCACAATTCTTCTCGTGTTCACCGAAGTTTGATCGCCTAAATACTCCCTGCGATGAAGATAAA
>CANJNU010000154.1 GCA_947475645.1 Bacteriovoracaceae bacterium
ATCAGAAGTTATTAGAAGAGTGTCCGAGTCCTATTTTAAACGAGGACTTGCGGCAGCGAATGAGTGCGGCAGCCTTGAAGCTTTGCGAAGCCGTAAATTACCAAAACGTTGGAACCGTAGAATTTTTGGTGGATGAAAAGAAGAATTTTTACTTCATGGAGATGAATACCCGTATTCAGGTCGAGCATCCGGTTACCGAAATGGTTACCGGAATTGACTTAGTGAAGGAACAAATCCGCGCTGCAGCAGGGCACCCACTTAAATTGAAGCAGTCCGACGTCAAAATTCAGTCTCATTCGATCGAGTGCCGTATTAACGCAGAAGATCCTGAAACATTTGCGCCCTCACCCGGAAAAATTACTGCACTTCATGTTCCCGGCGGGCTAGGTGTAAGAATTGAGTCGTTCGTTTACGATCAGTACAAGGTTTTGCCCTATTATGATTCGATGGTGGGAAAATTGATTGTGCACGCCCCGAATCGCACCGACGCGATCGCGAAAATGCGACAGGCGCTTGACGAGTTTGTGGTGGAAGGCATCAAAACCAACATTCCTTTCCATAAGAAGATATTGGCCAGCAAGAAGTTCCGCGACTCCGACTATGACACTCATTTTTTGGAAGAGTTTCTTCCTAAATATGAGTAAAATTAGTTGGTTGTGTCCAGTGATTCTCGCGAAACCCTAATTACGCCTGTGCAGGATGAAGATGCTCGTACCCGGATCGATCTGGGTGACGATCTTTTGCAAGCGCCTGTAGCTGAAGCGAGTTCAGGTTTTCGCGAGCACGAGTTACCCGCACGCGGACAAGATGATTTCGAGTCGGCGAAGATTCTTTACGACGAAGGGTTTATTGAGCAGTCGAAAAAGCTTTTGCGTAAGCTTCTGATCGCAACTCCGCAGGATCAGAGCTGTCGCGAACTCTTGGATAGAATTCAATTCGATGAACTTCAAGATCTGCTGGATGAACAGGCGGTAGTGCCGCGCTCGAAAAAGAGCACTGAAATGGCGAGTAATTTGGATTTCGATACTCGCCAAATTCTAATTGATCTTGATCGAGATTATGATTTGGGATTAATGCCGTCGCTCTTCTTAGAGTCCGAGGCCATGGGCGAACTAGGTGGAATTTTAGATGCCGACCTTGCGGCGTGTACCGCCGAGCTAAGAATTGATTTAGGAATAGCGTTTCTCGAGATGGGCTTGGTCGATATTGCGATTCGACATTTTCGCGCCGGCTCCGATAAATTTCTTCCGGATGATATCAACTCGAGGATTTCGGCAGCGGGTTTACTGAGCTTTGCACTCTTGCAGGCAGGTCGATATCTCGATGCAACAGCTATAATTCAGCCTTGGTTGGCTGAAGCAGAGATTGAGGTAGAAAAAAAAATCGACCTCTTTTACCTGATGGGCCGTAACCTAGAAGAGCTGAAGAAACCTGACGAAGCCCTATTTTGGTATTTAGAGGTGCAGCGGCACGAAGTGGATTACCGAGATGTGCCCAAGCGGCTTCACGCACTTCAGGGTAAAGAGAGATGAAGAAATCTCCCTTTCTGATTTTTTCTGTTGTGATGTCGGTGCTCATTACGGGCGTAATTGTGTTTATTCAAAGTCCACTCTTTGCGAAGGGGATTCAGTCGCTCCTCATTCAGTACGCACCCAAGAATTTGGGGGTGCAGGCGAATTTCTCGAGTCTTCGAGTTAAGCTGTTACCTCCTGGTATTTCAGTGCTTGATCCAAGTGTTCGGCTCACTCATAAAAATTCGCTTCATTTATTGCCGGGATCAGAGTTCTCGGCCGATCGTCTGGATTTAGAGTTCCGGCCGCTTCAAATGTTCTCGGGTAAAATTAGGGTTCACGAAGTGGGCGTGATTCACGGAAAGTTGAAGCTAGTTTTAAGCGGTATTGCGGAGCCCTTGACTAAAAAATCGAGGCGGCTGGGTGTAAATTGGGACGAACTCTTTCAGGTGCGGGCTGATGCCATTTCGCTAAAAGACACCGAAGTTGTGGTGGAGAGTGATCAGGCTGAGGTTTACTTTAAGGGTGAAGCCGAAACTTTAAGAATTGCCCAATGGAGCTCTTCGGGGGGGCTACTGGGTTACGAGCTTTTTGGAGTGATTCGAAGAGCCACTACGGGCCATTGGACGGAATCGCAATTTCCCGAGGGAATTGATTTTCTGCAGGCACACGCGCAGTTTACTTCCTCGAAAGTAGTTATTCCTTCGCTTGAACTCAAGGCCCCAGGTTTGCAGGCCAAGCTCAAAGGTGAAGTTCTTGGAAATGTTTTGGAGCCTAAGGGGTTGAAGGCTCAGGGCGAATGGAGTGTAAGCGCGGACTTGAATCAGGTTTCAGCGGCCAATGGAAAAGCTAAGGTTCGCGGAAACTTCTCAATTGATTTGGATCATCCCACCGAAACATTTCGAACCGAGGGCGAGGCTTCTGCTGAGAATTTGAAATATGAAGCTTGGTTGTGGGATCGCGTAGCGGCCGAATTTAAATATCAGGCCGCACCCAGTGGGGGCGACCTCGAGCTTAAGCAGGTTTTGGTAGAGTCTCAAGAGCGCCCTCGTGTGGGAGTGCACCAGCCCGGAGCGGGTGGCAAAATAAGAGTTTCGGCCTTAAAGATTCCGCTCGCTCCCTGGTTGAAGAAGAATAGAAAAGAAACCATTGAACTGTCGTTGCCGATAGAGCTGCAGCGTGCCCACATTCATTCACTGTTACCCGGCGCGATTGACACAATTTATGGCCTTGATCTTCGACTCTCTGGAGCCGTTAGGGTTGAATTGGTCTTGCCTGCTGCTCCGTTAGAGTGGTCGGCTTCGATTCATCTCGGGGGAGAGGGAAAGCCACTCGAGGTTCGCGACCTTCGACTGGACAATCAGAAATTCGGCAAGGTGAAGCCGGTTAATACGATTCTACAAATTCCGGTGGTCCGACTGGTCGGCGACGCCGAGATTGATCCCCACTCAATTAATTTAAGCGACATTTTGATTAGCCCGGGCTCGTCGGTACTGGAGGGGGGCGGGAGTATTCGGCTGGGTGGAAAAGAAAAAGCTGTATTTGACCTAAAATTCGAAGGGCCCATTCAGCTTCAAGAGATCGGGCAAATAGCAGAGACCGATATTCGCGGCACGGGTCGATTAAAGGCTAAGGTACTGGGGCCCTCGTCGGGAGTTTTGCTCGATTTTGGTATTGATTTAAAAAGTGCCGAGTATCTGAATCTTCAGCTCGGAGAGCTGCGTGGCCGTATTGCCTGGGACGATGGCCATGATATTTTGAGCTTAGAGCGCTTGGAAGGGTTGAAGGGAAAAACGACTTATCGGGCCGATGGTCGTTTGGATCTGGGGCCGGGTAAAGATCAGATCGACCTCGATATACAGATTCCAAAAGGTGATATTCACGACATTTTGGCTGTGTTTGAAAAAAAGACGAGCTCGTTGACCTGGTTGCCGCGTGAACTGATTGGATCGGTACAAGGAGATGCGCGAGTTTCGGGCAGCGTATCCATGAGCCAACTCAATGTTTTGGCTCACCTTCGGGGTGAAGATTGGGAGCAGTGGAGCGAGCGATTTAGTCGAGTCAATCTGACGGGCGGTTATGATCGGGGGGCTTACTTTGTATCCGACCTTCAGGCCAAGAAAGGCTTGGGGATGATCTCCGGAAAGGTATCCTTCTCGGCGGATGAGACGCTGGATTGGCAGGTTCGTACCGAGCGACTATCGCTATCCGATCTGGATCGCGTAGCGAATCTGGCCGTACCTATGCGTGGAAAGCTAAAAGTAGAAAGCGCAGGAAAGGGTAAGTTCGGTGCACTTCAGTCGAGCACACGAATGAGTCTCGAAAACTTCTCCGTCAGAGGCATGCCTATGCCTCCTACCTTGCTCGACTTAAAGAGTGATCGTGGTGTAAGTCACGGCTGGGTTTCGATCTTTGGTGGGCAGGCCACCTTAAAAGCAGATTATGACTTTTCAGAGGGAAAACGAAGCGAGTTTTCTCTTAATTGTCAGGCTCTCGATTTTAGTCCAGCGTTGCTTTTAGTGAATCCCAGTCTTCTTCAAGATTCAGCACTGTTGGCGCGCGTAAGTGGAGGGCTGCGCCTTTCGTTTGATTCTGGCAAGGTTGAGCTCTCTAACGGAAAGCTGGAAGTTAAAGAGTACCGCTTGGCCAAAGCCGATACAGCATTTCAATTGGATCGCCCGGTGGAAGCGCAGATCGAGATGGGAAGTTTTGATCTGCCTCAGATCATTCTCAAAGGCCCTACGACCGACTCGAAGATTAACCTTCGCGGCCGAAAAGGCGATCTCACCGGA
>CANJNU010000155.1 GCA_947475645.1 Bacteriovoracaceae bacterium
GCGTCAATTTAGAATGCACAATACCGTGCATCCGCTGCTCATCGGATCGCTTCCTCCAGATCAGATTACTCGAAATCATTTATCATTCGGTGATCCCACGCTTACGCTTCTTCTCACCGGACCCAATACTGGAGGAAAGACTGTTCTACTGAAAACATTGGGACTTGCTGGTGTTTGTGCCCGCACAGGTTTTCTTTTTCCAGCCTCTGAGACCGTTCACGTTCCCTTTTTCGATACCTTTTTTGCCGATCTGGGCGACCCGCAATCGCTCGAACAGCACCTTTCCAGTTTTTCTGGCCACATCGCTCGATTTAAGCAGATTCTCGAGAATGTCACTTCTGAGAGTCTCGTCCTCATTGACGAACTCAATTCGGCGACCGATCCCGAGGAGGGAGCCGCCCTGGGAAGGGCATTCCTCGAGATGATCATGCGAAAAGGGGCTACCCTCGTTACCACAACGCACGACCCTCAACTGAAGGCCATGGCCATTTCCGATCCACGCATTCTGAGTGCCGGGATGGAGTTTGACGAGAAAACAAGAACTCCCACCTACCGAATTCTAATCGGCACCCCAGGCCGCTCAAGAGCGATCGAGACCGCTGAAAGACTAGGAATCCCTGCAGAAATGCTCGCGCTTGCGCGAAGTTATCTCTCTGACCACCACATTCAATTCGAGACCCTGATTGCAAAGCTTCAGAGCGATGCGAGCGATGCAGCCCGCTTAAGGTCTGAGGCCGAACGACTTCATGGCGAGGCCCTTTCGCTTCAGCAAGAATGGAAGAAGAAGGTCGACTTCGCACTTGAAACGGCCGTAGAGAAGACTCGGGCTCAACTCAGAAAGTCGCTTGAGCAGGCCCAAAGCCAATTCAGAGATCAGGTTCTAAAAATTGAGGGACTCAGAACCCTTAAGGAAACCCAGCAGGTACGTAACACATTAACAGAAACAGCAAGTGTGATTGAGCGAGAGATCCTCGATGCAGTTCGAAGTGAATTACCGAAAAGTACCGTAAGTCGATCTCCCCTTCAAACTCAAGGTGTGATCGAAGTGGGTGTTCAAGTTAAGGTGCCACGCTGGAAGACCACGGGCGTCGTGGTCGAGCTTCAGGGCAATAAAGCCAAGGTTGCCATGGGAAATCTTCAAATGGTTATTCCCCTGAATGAACTAGAATATAAAGGAAAACCATTACCTACGGCTGCGAATCGCAATATCCCTACCGTGAGCTTTGCTCCCCCAGAGAAACTCGACATCCGAGGAATGCGTTTCGATGATGCCATGACGGAACTCTCTCGCTATTTAGATCAATCTTTTCGTAGTCGAGCATTTTCACAGATCACGGTAGTTCATGGACTGGGCACCGGATCACTTCGCGAAGGAACCCGTAAACTTCTAGGACAGCTTCCCTATATTAAGAACTTTCGAGACGGCGGAGTGGGGCAAGGGGGCGCAGGCGCCACTTTGATTGAATTCGACTTTTCTTAGAATTTTAAATCGTATCGAAGCCGAAACTTCTCTTCTGATACAAGAACGGAGTCCCCGCCTCCTGGAAGCCCTTGAACCCAGTCAAAGGCACAACTCAAATCTTTGGATAACGACTTTCGCAACGAACTCACCAAAGTTTTCGATGAGCCACCGTAAATCCATTCTGTGCGTAGATCCGAAACAGGAAGTTGATTCGAATACGCGACGTGAAACCTCTCCTGAGTGTAGTCGAGCACCCGCCCCAACTGATTCAACTGATTGAGATCGCCGCTTCCTAGCAAATCAAGGTGTCTCTCAACCGGCGCCAAGGGCCTAAATTCGAACGATCCAAGCCCCCAGGGTGAGTCAAGCTCCATGCGACCAAATTGAGAACGAATTTGGGTCTGAAGCCTGAGCTGAGTGCCGCGGGCCACTCGTACTTTCACAGTACGCCCCGTATAAATGCCGGCCGCGATCGCAGCCGGGGCCGCGAGCGTTTTAATGACTTGGTGATTCTCAAGAGCTCGAATGAGCTGTCCGCTCGTCTTCGACTCACTTCTACTCTGAACCTCTTGAACCGCATCTACCCCAAGCCGCCCAACAGCCTCGTGGTACTCTTTTACCGTCTCTGAATTAGAAAGGCCTGCGCTCTGCCGGTACTCATAATTCCTGGCCAATACTTCATACTTTCTTCGAAGCTCTCGACCATCCGACTGATCGAGCACTCCCAAAATGGGTAGAGACAGCTCGACACGAGCCATATAATTCAAGTCCTGAAGGTATGAGTCGTTTCCGACTAGGTCGCGTTCGCCGTGATGAGTAACTCGAAACTGATCAACCCAGGTAGGCCGAAGATCGATGAATTCAGAAGCCCCAAAAGCAGCCGAAGGCCCCAGAAGGGCGGCCGCTAAGGAAACAACGAGACTTCGATAAAGATGAAACCGGGCGGGAGAAATTAACATCCACCGACTGAAAGAGCAAAAACCGTTCCATGAACAGGGATGATAGAGAAGAGAACGCATCATCTTAAGTCATTGTAACTGATTGTGAATCATTATCGTGACCGATGATCTCTTCATTACAAAGTGTCTAAATCTTAGGCACCCGACCATTTCAGTTACAGTCCCAAAGAATCAGATTCCGAGCAGAATAAATGTAGCCCAAATCACAAAACCAGACACTACGGGAATTACAAAATTATCATCCAACTCTAGAGGTAAAAGCTCGGATAATCCGCCAGCTAAGCCAGCAACCGCAGTCAGTATAACCAAGTGCCAGCCAGATATCTGAATCAAGTTCAAGAAGACAAGACTCACAGCCATACAGGCCAGCACACCGGCCAAAGAACCAATCCAGGACTTGCCGGAAGCAAAACGCTTCACACGATCTCCGTAGATCACCCCTACGAGCGACGCAATCGGATCGCCGTAAGCAAGGAGAAGGATACTGAGCACCGCCACAGGCTTTGGAAAAATCGCTACAGCCAAAAGTGACGAAGAAATATAAAAAGGAACACCACTCAAGCGATCTCTCTCGCAAGACCGCATAATCATACCCCAGTGCCGCATCACCCGCTCGTTCACGGCGGGGACATTCAGGCGCAAGGTTTCCAAAAAAAGATCAAGACCAAGAAAAAATCCAAGGAGTAAGATCGCCGTGCTTTGACTACAAACAAAGAAATAGGTCAGAGCGATAAACATCCCCATCGCCATGTGCCAAGTCTTACGCGCCAGATGTAGATCGGTGCGAAGCTGAAGCCGGGATGCGAACTCGTGAACCGCCCGCGACTGAGATGTTAGTGCCATTGGAAATCCCTCTCTCTGACTGAATGCAGCTAAAGAGAGCAAGGGCAATGCCAACCCATCCTCCTCAATTGGAACCCCTCGGCTTTTAATTTTACTTGTTTAGTTACATATACTTAGAGAAAAAAAAGAGGCGGCAGCAGGCTTAAAAACTAACGCACACCGCCACAAGCAATCTAAAACGGGTACCTTACTACGCGGTTTAATTGATCTCCGCGTAGAGGTCTACCCATTTTCGCCCCCACCCAGACTAGGCAGATTCTGACCGTTGACACCCTACCCCAATTCACCCGATCCTAGAGGAAGTAACCGCTCGAACCGAGGAGGTTCCATGGACGGAACTGCCAGAAGACCTAAAGTAAATCCTACAACGATCGACCCCGAAAGTCTGCTTTCACAAGCAGAAGACCGAAGGGATATGCATTCGGATAATCCGTTTGAACAAATCGCTTCTCCCGCACACAGCAGAGTTAAGCAGGTTTGGGCAATCGGTGGAGGCAAAGGAGGCGTAGGAAAGAGCCTGATCGCGTCTAGCCTCGCCATCTGTCTCGCAAGAACAGGAAATAAGGTCACGGCAATCGATCTCGATCTTGGCGGCGCTAACCTTCACACCACACTCGGTGTTGATCTCCCCCGAAAAACTCTGAGCGACTTCTTTTCCCGCAACCTTCAAAGCTTGGATGCGTGCGCTGTGGCAAGCGGAATTCCAAATTTGGACCTCATTAGTGGCGCCCAAGACGATATTCAAATCACGCAGATAGAAACGTCTCAGCGCGCTCGGCTGATTGAAAAGATTCGCGAAATGGATACGGATTACGTGGTACTTGACCTGGGGGCCGGCACCTCACAAAGTACAATCGACTTTTTTCTCGCCGCTGATATTGGAGTATTAACCATACTTCCCGAGCCTACTTCGATCGAGAACGCATATCGATTCATTAAGACCTGTTATTATAGTCGCCTTAAGTATTCTCGCAGTCTCAAGCCGGTGCGCGAACTCATTGAGGCCGCAAGCGATCCGAATAACACTTACGGAATTA
>CANJNU010000156.1 GCA_947475645.1 Bacteriovoracaceae bacterium
ACTTTCTTAGATCAACAAGTTTTCTCAAAAATTTCTATTCGTTCGAAGCCCCCACCCTTTACACTCGAATCATGAACCCTGACACACTGCCTTCACCAAAAAGCCCAAGAGAATCTGCCGTAACCATGACGGAGCTCGTTCTTCCTCCCGATACGAACGTATTGGGCACTATTTTTGGGGGTAAAGTCATGGCTTGGATCGACGTAGCTGCCGCGATGGCTGCGACTCGCCACGCACGCAGAGCTGTTGTAACCGCCTCGATTGACGCGCTCCATTTTGTTGCGCCCATTCGATTGGGGCAGTTCGTCCACATCAAGGCATCGGTGAACTTCACTGGAAAAACATCAATGGAGGTTGGAGTGCGCGTCGATGCCGAGGATCCTCTTACAGGCAACTTCACTCACACCTCGACTGCATATACCACCTTCGTAGCTCTGGATGAGCACGGCCATCCTACGGGAGTGCCACCTCTACTGACTGAATCGGCCGATGAGAAACGTCGCTACGAAGAGGCCAAATTGAGACGTGCCGCACGCATGCAGCTCGCAAAGGATTTAAAAAAGTAATCGTCCCGATTAGTCCTCGAGCGATCCCTCCGAGTCATCTTCCTCATCTTTGGCCCAATATCGCTGATACTCATCGATGAACGAAAGTTTGCTCATCTCCTTCATTCTCTGAATAAAGAGCATTCCCGAGAGATGATCGAGCTCGTGCTGAAATACTGTAGCCAAGAAGCCCTCAGCCACAATCTTTTTTGCCTTCCCTTTACGGTTAAGATAGTCGACTTGAATTTTTCTAGGTCGATGAACGAGGCCGCGTAATTCGGGTACAGATAGACATCCCTCCCAGAAGGCCTGCTCTGCCGTATCGATAACCGTAATCTTAGGGTTAATATAGACCTCGAGCGCCTGCCCTTTTGCCCCCTCATAGCGATCATTCTGCTCGTCGAGTTCGATGATGGCCAACTGAATTGACTCATGAACTTGGGGTGCAGCAAGCCCGATGCCACCGTACTCATGCATCGTCTGGATCATGTTCTCGATCAGCGACTGAATCTTATCCGACTCTATCTCCTTCGCCGTGAGCTTGCGCGCCACTTTGCGCAAAACAGGATGCCCCATCCGAGCCACTTTTAAGATCGCCATTTGCTATCTCCGTTTCGTATCTTCAATCCATTGCCGAGCAAAATCCGGCACCGCCGGGGCATCAGAAAAAAACCATTCCACCTCGCCCGATCGTTCATCCGGCAGGTGCGCGCTCACTAATTTGAGACTCACCTCTTGAGCCACTGTCTGCGCCGAATTAACCACCACCCAACCGGGAAGAGCCTTCTCGACGGCGGCCTGAATCCATGGAAAATGCGTACAACCCAGCACCGCTATGCCCGACGAAAATCGGGCTGCGTAAGCTCCCAAATACTCGTTTAAAGTAAGATGAAGAACGGAATGATCGATCCAGCCTTCCTCAATTAAGGGCACCAATAGCGGACATGCGAGCTCGAGTAGAGCGGGGGAATCCCTTCCCAGTTCCTTCATGCGCTCCTGAAAACGATATAAGTAAGCATGACTTCGAACCGTCGCTCGAGTCGCCAAAACGAGAATTGGACCTTCCACTTGAATTTGGAGTGCAGCCCCCACTCCCGGCTCGACTACCCCAAATACTGGAAGCGCCCCTAATTCCTCTTGAATCGCTCCGAGCGCCAAACTCGATGCCGTATTGCAGGCCACGACAAGTGCATCGATTCCCATTTTTGAAATCCTCTGAGCCGCACTTCGGCAGAGTGACTCAATTTTTTCGGCACTCTTCGTGCCATAAGGAACATTGGCTGTATCGCCAAAATAAACGAAGCTCGCCTCGGGAAGTGCCTTTCTCAATTCTGCCAATACCGTTAGTCCGCCGACTCCCGAATCAAAAACACCTATTTTCATTATTTTTTTACGTGAGCCTGAATCTCACTCAGCACTTTCGCACTGGAGGCCTCGATATCTTTATGAAGGGAGTTTCCATGAGCATCGATTGTAACTACAACTGGAAAACCCTCTACTCGAAGTTCCCAGATCGCTTCGGGACTGCCAAACTGCTCGAGCCCGTATACATTCTGAACCTCTTTAATCGCTTCAGCCAAAACCTGAGCAGCCCCTCCCACAGCATGAAGGTAGACGCATCCAAATTTTTCGCAGGCGAGACGCGTTTTCTCGCCCATTCCGCCCTTGCCAATCACTGCGCGCACTCCAAACTTTTCGATTAGCCCAGCCTGGTACGGCTCTTCACGAATAGACGTGGTAGGACCAGCGGCCGTAATGATCCATTTACCCTTTTTCTTCATTACAACCGGCCCACAGTGATAAATGATGCTATCTTTCAAACTCATAGGCGGTTCATTGCCTTCATGCAGCCATTTATGAACAGCATCACGGCCCGTAAAAATTACCCCACTCATTTCGACCCTGTCGCCTACATGGAGTGCGCGAATTTTTTCTTCTGTAAAAGGTGCTTCTAAACGGATCATTGCTTTTGCCATGGTGCCCCCTGTTAGTAGAACCACTTTTGAATTTCGCCACGCTCGTTTACTTTGGCCCCATGTCTACGGAATGCCCAACACATGTACGAAACACTGACAAAGAACGAGGCAGGCAAACGATTGAGGGTAGTCGCTTTTACACCCAAGAGGGTCGTTTTTCCCCCAAAACCCATGGGCCCGATACCTAGACGATTCGCGTCATCGGTGCATTCCTGCTCCAACTGCGCAAGAACTAGATTCTTGTTCTTATCGCCCATTTTTCTTAGAAATTGTTCTTTCGACGCCAAGTAACCCGTAGCTCGGTCGCCACCGATGGTGACACCCAAGACTCCTGGGCCACAACCTTTACCTTGTGCCTGATGGACTGCATCCAGAATACATTTTTTCACACCCGCTAAGTCGCGTCCTGCTCCTACACGAGCATCGGGCAAACTATACTGAGCTCCCACATTCTCGCACCCTCCGCCCTTCAGTATCAGGCGAATATCGAAGTAATCTTTTTTCCAGGGTTCCATATGAATCGTTGGACTGCCGGGCCCCACATTCGTTCCGTTATTATTACCGGTAAGACTATCCACACTATTTTGCCGTAAAAAGCCTTTTTTTGTAGCTTGAGTGACCGCCTTACGAATCACCTTCCCAAGCGCCTCACTGTCGGCCTTTTGGGGGTAGTGGATGTAAAAAAGGATGCTTCCCGTATCCTGGCACATGGGCTGGCTCTTTATACGAGCGAGCTGAATATTCTTATCGATAATTCCGAGTGCGTAATCCGCTCGGGAATCTATCTGCTCATTTGAACGACCAGCCTCGATCGCTTCAATCACATCTTGAGGAAGCTCGGTCGAGGTTTTACGAATAATTTCGATCAGGGTTTCAATAAATTTTTTCTGTCGGGTGGCGTTCATAGAGTGCTGTCACTTTAGCGCTCTTTCGCAGATTGAAGCAATCGGAGAAAGAAACTACGCATTGCGTAATCTATAAAAGCTTCAAACACACCGCATCCTCGGATAAGACGATTGCATGACATCGTCTGTAAACGCCCCATTTTTTATTGATACCGAAGTCATTCGCCTCACTTCAAACGGCGTGTGGATGTCGGACGAAACCGAGATCGACCATCAAAATACAGTGACGCTCTTCTTTAAGAGCATTCGAAAAGACGACCAAGGATACTTTTTACAAGTAAGTCACGAGATCAAGCGAATCGTCGTTGAAGATACAGCTTATTTCGTAGTGGGCCTTGAGGGGACGGCCGATGCGGGCTACACCCTGCTCTTAAGCGATGATACAAAAGAGCCCCTACGGCCCGAAACACTAAAATATCAAGAAGGCCGATTGACTTGCCAAGTTCACGCTTCGCAAGACGAGGCAAAATTTCTTCAAAAGACTTACATGGAGATTCTGAAGAATATTAAGCAGGAAGGCCAAGACTACACACTCGATCTGGCGGGCAGGACAGTTATACTCGATCGCGTTTAATTCTTCGAGCAAGCTCTGCGGATTGGGCATACGTTGGCGTGAGGACTGCAGAAAATTGAAAGCTAAAGCGACCTATTCACACTTCCAAAGGCTCCAAAACGTAGCTCGGGAAATCCAGTTTCCGGGATTAAATTGAGTCATCCACTGGGGAAATGTTTCGTAAACTCGTTCACAGCGCTGCCGCATTACAGTCTCTTCTTCAGGAAGACTTAGCTGATGCATAAAAAGCCAGCGCGAAACAGGGTGACTTGCAGACTCGAGCTTCAACGAAAAATCATGTAACTTCTGGAGTCGCTCAG
>CANJNU010000157.1 GCA_947475645.1 Bacteriovoracaceae bacterium
TACGGGTGTTGATTTGGTTTGGGCTCAGCTCGCACAAGCTCAAGCGCCGGGGCATGCTATTCTTACTGACATACCGAGTGTTCGTGGGCATGCAATCGAAGTACGTTTGTACGCGGAAGATCCTTCGCAGGGATTTATGCCCACGCCGGGTAAGGTCGAAAAACTTCACTGGGCGACAGGCCCCGGAATTCGAGTAGACAGTGGTATCGAGGAAGGCCAAACCTTGGGAACATCATTTGACTCGATGCTGGCAAAGTTAATTGTTTATGCGCCTAATCGTGACCACGCTTTGGCGCGAATGAGGTATGCGCTCGAGGAATCGGTAATTCTGGGATTGGGAACGAACCAAGCATACTTACATGCGATTGCGATGCATCCCCGTGTGAGAGAGGGCCGAGTTCATACCGCATTCCTCGAGAACGAGTTTTCAAGTTTTGCACCGCAACCTGATAATTTAGCTCTAGAGTTGTTGGTGGGGGCCCGCGATCGGGGACTGAGTCGAACTCCGGGGCAGATCCGTCTAGAGAGTTTGCCATCTCCTTGGGGCGTATTCCATCGGGGAAGTCATCTATGAAAGACCGGTGGAGAATTTCGGGTAAAAGAGTTGAGCTTCCCTCGGTTCAGCAAAAAGATTGGTCATTCTCTTTGCGACCAGGAGGTTGGATTTTAGCTCAAACTCCTTCGGGCGAACGAAAGCGTATGATGCTGTCGGAAGTACGCACTCAGCTGGGTGCAGCTCTGAATGGGATACTTTGGCAGGGTGAAGTTTTAAGGGATGTTCGTCCGTCCAGTGGTTCGAGCGCGGGGGCTGAGGCCGATCTGACCGCGCAATTTCCGGGTAAAGTGCGTAAGATTTTGGTGGTTGCGGGTTCGAATGTGAATGAAGGGGATTCTCTGATTTTAGTCGAAGCCATGAAGATGGAGTTTACGATTAAGGCGCCTACACGAGGTCAGGTTAAACAGGTGTTAGTAAAAGAAGGACAGCAGCTTACCCCGGGGGATCGTTTTTTCGATTTCGAAATGCACGTAGAGCAGGAAAGTTGAATTTATGGTGAAAGCTCAAATTTCTGTTTTTGAGATGAGCCTGCGAGACGGCCTTCAAAATGAGCCAACGATTCCGTCTGTACAAACCAAAATTCGATTTGCACAGAAGCTGATTGAGGCTGGAGTTCTGGATTTTGAGCTGGGGGCATTTGTGCGGCCTGATCGAGTGCCGCAAATGGCGGACACCGAGAAATTATTTCAAGCTGTTCAAAAAAAGAAACTCCATCTCAAAAAGGGCCGTGCTTGGGCATTGGTGCCCAATCGGAAGGGGCTAGAGAGGGCGCTTTCTGTTGGGGTGAAGCATATCGCTATTTTTACGGCTGCTACTGAGAGTTTTGCTCAAAAAAACATCGGAATGTCGATTCGGGATTCGCTCACTGAATACCGTTCAGTGATTCGGGATGCTCGTGCCAAAGGCGTGCTCGTTCGAGGTTACGTTTCGACCGCGTTCGGGTGTCCATTTGAGGGGAAAGTTAAACCATCCCAAGTTCTGAAAGTGATTGATGCATTAGGACAGCTAGAGGTCAGTCAGATCTCCATCGGCGATACGATTGGGGTTGCCACTCCAAATCAGGTGGCGCCCATTATCTCTCCGGCGTTACAGAACTGGGGCGTCGATAGAATCGCAGTTCATTTTCATGACACTCGTGGAACGGCCCTTGCCAATACCTTGCGGTCAATTCAGCTGGGAGTGTCGGTTGTGGATTCCTCAGCGGGGGGATTAGGAGGATGTCCCTTTGCGCCGGGTGCTGCTGGAAATCTGGCTACCGAAGATTTGGTCTATATGCTTGACGGTATGGGCATGAAAACGGGAATTCATCTCGAGAAGCTCGCGTTGGCTAGTCTTGAATTCGCCAAGAAAATGAATCGCCCACTCAGTAGTCGGTATCTGCAAGCCTACGCAATGGCCTTACGACCGCGCGCTCGTCCTCGTCCAAGAGGGTGACTGTAAATGACTTCGCCATCCGAGTCCCAAACGACTCTAAGAAAAGGCTCCTCGGTCGAGCGAATGTAATGGGTCTTTCCCTTGAAACTTCTCTGTAAAATTCGTCCCATTTGGCGTGCGAGCTCAGGCAACGTAACGTAGATTTTTGTATTTTGATGGGTATCGTTCGTCCACAGAATTCGCTCTTGGTCATTACGAACTCTAGAAATGAGTTCTGTTTTAGCTAAGGTTTCGAAAACCTGAATTGCTCTTTCGCGCCAATGTGTGCCGCGTATTTCTACTACCCCCTGGGCGTAGTGGTCTCGTTGCTGCAAGCAGGCAGGACAGTTCAGTTGGAGCAAGGGTTCGTAGACACCGAAGGGCAAGAGCTTGCGCATCTTTGCGATTTCTAGGCCCGCCTGCCTTTCTGAAAGCCACTTTCCTCGAATGTTCACTGAATGGCAGTGGGGACATTGGTTAACTCCTGCGGGTTTTGAGTCGGCGCGATACGGATCGGCTCGCCGCGGAGAGCGAAATTGTCGCTCATCGGATTTCTTTAGTTTCGTATAACGAGTGTGGCGTTGATTCAACATACTTGAACAGAAAGCAATCTTCGTTCCCTTTCTTGGTTGGAACGATATTCGCACCTTCGAGGCCCGCGGCGGTGATCGCCCCTTATTGAGGAAAAAATCTATGGACGGAAATTGGTTAAAGCAGATCAAGGGACTATTGGTAGAGCGCTCGTTGCAAATCGAGCGAAGGGTGGGGAGCGCGAGCAGTATTGCCCCGCTCGCAGAGGTTCCCACTCACAGTGAGTTCGTGGATATTGCCCAGACATTGGAGCAATTAGGGCGAGACACCTCACTGGCAGAACAGGACCGAAGGGAGTGGATCTCGATTCAACGAGCATTAAATAAGATCAGTCATGGCAGCTTTGGAGTTTGCGAGGAATGTGACGAGGAGATTCCTAAGAAGCGCATCCTTGTGTTGCCCGAAGCACGTTACTGTGCAGACTGTCAGGCCAGAGAAGAACGGCAACACGCAAAGATGTTTCAGGGGCGCTTAGCCTCCTGATCGTGCGTTTTGCAGTAACTGAAGTGTGAATCTTGAACGGTACAGTGCTTGCTTGCAACCTTCCGGCACAGTTCCCGGATCTTCGCCGTTTATAATCGTTGAGCACTCAATGGGTTCGGTTGTTTTTTAACAATAGGCGAGATCCGGGTTGTTGGATGGATTGCCCTAGGCTATTTCGGGCAACCTCTTTTGTCCTCAACGTCTTAGGAACCCGGAAGCATGCTTCAGGTATCATTCTCTAAAAATCGACTCAGCCTTAAAGCACGACTCAATCTGAGCCTGGCTGTTTTGCTTATGGTTTTGGGCAGCGGCGGCGTGATCTTAATAGCCACTCAGCAGAGTTCGGCTGCACGGACCACGCAACTGATTATCGAAGCTCATTCACTGGCGCTGGATGGATTACGACTGAAGGAACTATTAGCCGACATCGTCAGTTCGCCCTTTCAAAATTTGGAGCGATTCCAGCAGTTTGAGTCTATCTTGAACAGGGTTTCTGAAAAGTCAGTCGGGGATATATTGGGTGAACCTCTTCGGGCGATTCGCGACTGCGTGGCTAAGGTTCAGCGGGGCGAGGTTGTTTTACCTTCGGAGATTCTAGCCGCCGGCCATGACCTTGGAAGGGCATTGGATCTTCAGCAAGCGGCCTCGCGGGTGCTTGTCGAGAAGCAATACCATTCAGAATCGGAGAGCTTTTGGAGGGCGATATTCCTGATCTTGGTGCTGGTGACGATCTGCGGAATTGCTTCTTCTCAGATTATTGAGCAACTGACGCTAGGGCTCGGCCGATTTATCGTATATTTCGATCAATTGCAGGACGACGGACGCTTGATTCGGGAGCCCATTTTGGCGCAAGCGGGTTGGTTCAAAGAGTCATCCGATATGGAAAAGCTCAGACTGAGTGCGAATCGGGTACTTCTTCGTCTGAGAAAAACTCAGTCGCGTCAGGTCGATCGGCTACTCCACGAACGTCAAAGACAGGAGATCTTTGAGTCAGTCATTGCAGATGGAATCTTCATGTTCGAAGAGGATGATTTGGTTCACGCTAATCCGGTCGGATTAAGCTTATTGGGAATTGCCACGTGGCAGCCGGGCGAGAGGGTTTCGATTTTGGAGTTGATAGATCGACCGGTGACGAGAGCTTTGATTGAGGCTCGATCATCAAGTTTGCCGATCTCTTTTTCGCGAGAGGAAGAGTTTCGTTCGGCACATTATTATTTCCGCGCTACCCCAGTGTTGGGACA
>CANJNU010000158.1 GCA_947475645.1 Bacteriovoracaceae bacterium
CGCGATTAATGGCTGACGCTAAAGCTTGCCTTAGAAACTTATTAGAAAGGAGAGGGTCTTTGACGTTAAAAGACACATAACGAAAAACGATTCCAGATTCGATATGCAGGCGAAGGCCCTTTGAGGCGAGTTCAGTAGAAAGATTGGTGCGGGCCGAGATCGCCTGCTGAAAATGATCCTTACTGAGTTGCAGGACATCGCGGCTTCCTTTGAGGAAGTTGAGCCAACGCGGCTGACTCTCGCGAATCACTTCGAATTCGACCCGGTCGAGAAAAGGTAATGTTTTTCCTGTGTCTTTTAAAAGTCCGTTCACCTTAAAAACGGAATCCCCCTGTGTGGGGTAAAAATCGGTGTGGTAATGTGGACTACGCTCCAGAACGATTCTTCGATTTCTTTCCCAGTTTTTAAGAATAAAGGGCCCTGTTCCGATTGCGTGATCCAGAAGCGACCCGTGCGAATCGCCATAAGCCCGAACCGATTCTTCGGCAATGGGCGCTGTAAAAGTCATAGCGAGAACTGAGAGGAGCTGAGGATAGGGCCGAGTCAAACGAATCTGCAATGTATGTTGATCGAGCGCGCGAACTCCTTCAATTACCTCTTTGTAAGTATTGTGTACTTGCTCCGTATTGGTGGCCTGCTTCAGTCGATCTCGAAAAGTGTTTATTCCGGCAATTTTTCCGTCGAAAATCCACCAGCCTTGAGATTGAAGTGCCGAATCAGCCAGGCGCTTCCATCCGTAGATAAAGTCCTCGGCCACGAGCTCTCTGCCTTTGCCCTGGCTCGAGATGAAGCAGGGGTCGTCTTGGAAGAAAACTCCGGGTTTGAGTCGAATGGTGTAGGTAAGTTGATCTTTTGAGACCTTGGGTACATCGGCGGCTAAGAGTGGTATAAGGCGGTAATCGCGCGACAAGTAGTCGTATTCGTACAAAGTTTGATAGATGTTGGGAACAACCGCGAGGCTAATTCCATCATAGGCATTCGCCGGATCCCAAGTTTTAATGTCGTCCGAAAGGGTGCCGTGAAAAATCTGAAGGTGGGTATCATTCTCTTTGTGCGAGCAGTTCGTCAAAAGCAAGACGCAGCTTAGAAGACCTAAAAGAGATGGCGACCGAGACTTGGCGAACGAAGGGTTTAAGGTCATACTGTAAAACTATATGAAGAAGGCACCCCAGTTCGCAACTCTTGTTCTAAGTCTTTTTCTAGTAGGTACGGTCGGAGTCTATCTTCGTAGTCCAAGTTTGGCATTGAAGCCACTCTATCAATTCTATTTGATGAGATCCGGCCTGAAGAAAGTAACCCGGCTGGTGCAAGGTCAGACTGTCTCTTATTACGAGGGGGGCGCGGGGCCTGATTTAATGTTGCTTCATGGTTTTGGAGACTCGAAGGACTCGTTCGTGCAAGCGGCACAGTGGCTAGTGCCGCATTACCACGTTATTCTTCCTGACATGGGTGGTTTTGGAGAGAGTGCCGAGCGGCCGGAGCTGAACTATTCGATTCGGTCGCAAGTGGAGCGAATGAAAGCGTTGGTTGATGCTTTAGGCATAACACAAGCGGATTGGGTGGGAAACTCGATGGGTGGCCACATTAGTGCGGCATTTACCTTGAGGTATCCCGGCTGGGTAAAGAAGTTGGTAGTTTTAAGTCCGGCAGGACTTCGCGTGGACAACCCAACCCCCTATGAGCCCGTGACCAAGCCGATGGAGACCGAGGAAGATTTTGATCGCTATATGAGACAGGTCTTCTATAAAACGCCATGGATTCCATCGCCTTTTAAGAAGGACTTTATTTCGAAATCGCGAGCTCGGTTTGACTGGTACAATCGGATTCGAAAAGACATCCGCGCTGGCGATGATTACATCTTGAATGATCGTATTGCTGAAATTCACTCTCCCACCTTAATTGTGTGGGGTAAGCACGATGATATAGTTCATCCCGTTCATGCACCCGTGTGGAGAGCCAAGATCAAAAACTCAACGCTCATGGAGCTAGAAGATGCAGGCCACTCGCCCCAGTACGAGATGCCTGAAAAGACCGCAAACTGGGTGCTTGAATTTCTGCGCTCGAATTAGATTCCCTGAGCGGCGAGCCATTTCTCGGCACGAATGAGGCTCTCGTTTAGGCCCGACACTTTAGGGCCCCCTGCTTGAGCCATATCCGGCTTACCGCCCCCTCTGCCGTCGATCAAGGGTGAGAGTTCCTTAAGGAGTTCGGCTGCACTCAGCCCCTTGGGAGCCTGAGGGCCCACTGCAACGAGAATGGCTGCCTTTTCCTTCTCGGGATCAGAGGTATCTCTCATACCCAGTACAACAATACATGCGGGATTCTTTTGTTTAATTCGGTCAGCAAGATCGCGAAGCCTTTTAACTCCATCTGCATGGGGCGAGGCAAGAGCTGCAACGAGCTGAACTGATCCAATTGCCTTTGATTTTGCGATCATCTCATCGACTTCGCCTGCCGCCGCTTGAGCTTGAAACTGCTCGATCTGCTTACGCAGTTCGCGCTCAGTTTGTAATAACCGCTCCAAACGAATGTGAATCTCGTCGATCGTATTTGCCTTAAGCTGGTCACGAACCTTTTTAAGATGATCCTCACGGTCGCTGAAGTATTGGAAGGCTCCCTGCGAGGTGTACGCAATGATACGTCGAACACCCGCGGCGATGCCGGTTTCACTAGCGATCTTGAAAAGGTGAATGTCGCTTGACCGATCGATATGGGTTCCGCCGCAGAGTTCGGTAGAAAAGTCTCCCACTCGAACCACCCGAACTTTGTCGCCATATTTCTCGCCGAAGAACGCAATCGCGCCTGCTGCGATGGCCTCTTCTTTGTCCATTTCTTTTTTAGAGACTTCCTGGTCGACCCAAATTTTTTGATTAATCAGGGTCTCGACCTTCTGAATTTCGTCAGTCGTCATGGCTTGAAAATGGGAGAAGTCGAAACGGAGAAGTTCGGCAGTAACCAGCGAGCCCGCTTGTTTGACGTGTTTACCTAATACTTCTCGAAGGGCCCATTGAAGCAGATGCGTGGCCGTATGATTGCGAGCCGTGAGTGCACGAAGTTCTTGATGAATTCGTTGGTTGTAAGCGATTCCTACTTTTAAAGTACCCTGCAGGGGCTTAATCTGAACCACGATCAGTTCAGGAACAGGGCGAGTGCAATCGATGACCTCTCCCTCGAATCCGTTGCCAGTAACGAATCCCTTGTCGCCCGACTGGCCACCGCTTTCTCCGTAGAACGGAGTAATTGCAAAAACCGCTTGAACGAAAGTCTCGCCTCCGGTTGCCGAAATTTGTTGAGTGCGCTTGAGCTCTGTTGAGTCGGCCGCCGTTGAGATAATCGCCAGGCAGATTCCCTCGGCCGACCCCTTCTCGTAACCTACGAATTGAGGAACTTTGCCTGCGTCGCGAAGTTCTGCGACAAGTTGTTGATAGATGGCGCTGATGGCTTCTTCTCCAGAGCCCTTCCAGTTTTTTCGTGCCATTTCGCGTTGGCGATCCATGCACCTCTCGAAGCCGGCTTCATCGACTTCGATTCCCAATTCGCCCGCCATAACGCGAGTGAGATCGAGCGGAAATCCGAATGTATCGTAAAGCTTAAATGCGACTTCACCGGGTAAAATCTTCTTGCTTGGGTTCTCTTTCTGCCACTCATTAAACAGACCAATTCCTTTGTCGAGAGTGCGGAAAAACTGTTCTTCTTCAGCGGTAACGGCTTTCTCAATTAATGCACGTTTATCAACTAGATCCGGGTAGGCGCCCTTCATTTGATCAATTACGAAACCTGCTGTTTTATTCAGGAAGGGCCCCGTGAAGCCGAGCTTTTTTCCATGACGAATGGCTCGCCGGATGATTCGGCGAAGAACGTAGCCTCGGCCTTCATTCGAGGGCATTACTCCATCAGCAATGAGGAACGCAGTGGCACGCGAGTGGTCGGCGATGACGCGAAAGGAGGCTGCATTCTCGCTTTTGCGGTCGTAGGTTACTCCGGCCAGCTTTCCTGTTTCTAAAATGATGTATTGAAAAATATCGGTGTCGTAGTTGGTGTCGACATCTTGAAGGATTGATGCAATGCGCTCCAGGCCCGCTCCGGTGTCTACTGATGGTTTTGGAAGAGGGGTAAGAACGCCCTTCGCGTCGCGATTAAACTGCATAAATACGAGGTTCCAGAACTCCATATAGCGATCGCAATCGCAGCCCATCTTACAGGTGGGTTTTTTACAGCCATACTTTTCACCGCGATCCATAAAGATCTCTGTACAGGGGCCG
>CANJNU010000159.1 GCA_947475645.1 Bacteriovoracaceae bacterium
CCCAGAAGGCTTCGTAGGTAGCGTGATCTCGCGTGAATACACTCGCAACTAAACCATATTGAGTGGCGTTAGCCATATCCACCGCATGATCCAAGTCATTTGTTCCCACAATCGCTAGACTGGGTCCAAAAAGCTCGGTTTGCTGGAACACACTCTTGCGAGCCTGTTCTACGGTACACTCCTTCATTAACGCCACCGACGGGGTAATATAATGGCCCGGATAACGCGTCTCAAGCGCCTTTCCGCGCATCACCAGCTCGAAACCCTCGCGGGCTGCGATGCCTACAAACTTTAAATAACGGTCAACGGTTCCCGCTTCTATAACCGGTCCCATGAATGGGTTCTCGAGCGGATGCCCAATCGAGAAGGCTTTTGCTCGTTCATGTAAACGCTCGGTGAACCGCTCTAGCAAACTCTGATGCACAATTACGCGACTCGTTGCGCTGCAACGCTGGCCCGCCGTAACAAAAGCCCCAAACAAGACTTCGTGCACTGCTAGCTCAAGGTCGGCATCCTTCCACACAATTGCAGCATTCTTGCCACCCATCTCCAGAGCCAGCAACTTCCAGTGCTGCTGCAAGGTGTCTTGCTTAATGCGAGTCCCCACCTCATAAGAGCCCGTAAACAACACGCCGTTCACGCCCTCGTGTACGCAAAGTCTCCGACCCACCTCTCGCTCACCCTGAACGAGATTGAAGACTCCGGCCGGAAAACCGGCCTCCTCAAAACATTCCGCCATCAGCTGGCCTACAGCCGGCGTCTTCTCAGACGGCTTAAAAACTACTGTATTTCCTGTCAAAAGTGCAGGAACGATATGACCATTAGGAAGGTGACCCGGAAAATTGAAGGGCCCAACCACCGCCATCACACCCAGTGGCCGATACCGGCACACCCCACGCGTATTCTCCAAAATATTAGGAATTTCTACATCTGCAATGACCTTCATGCTGTCATTAATCGTAATGTCAATTTTACCCAGCATGGCTGCGACTTCGGTTTTTGACTCCCAAAGCGGCTTGCCCACTTCCCGCGCAATCAGGTGAGTCATCTCCTCTTCACGTCGCTTCAGCACCGCCTGATACTTTTTCAGATACGCCACTCTCTCGGTCACTGAAAGTGCGCGCCAGAGTTTAAATGCCTGCCGTGCTGAGTGAATGGCCACCTCGACCGCGGCATACGAATATTGAAACCGTCCGATTTCATCTTGCGTGTTTCCGGGACAGCGACTGACCCACTCGCCGTTTGCATCTGACGGCGGCACAAATTTTCCGCCAATGAAATCGCCCTTCACCTGAAACTCAAACGCGAACTGCTGACTCATCTTTGAAGCCTCTCTAAGCTCAATACTCAATAATAGGGCATAAACGCCACAGCGGCGCCCTTGGTTAATCCCAATGTCTGCATCACCTTTGTGGACTCGCCACCCACTATGGCGAGCCGCTTTGAATTTCGCTGAACATCTACGGCTACTGCACGAAACTCGCCTGAGATCTGTTTTGCTTTACAGAGTAGTCCCGACTCAACGCGCTGCTTACTTAGGGACCCCACAGAATCCGCAAACAGCAACTGGGCGACCCTCTTTACGGGACGGATATTCTCTACATTCGCCCACAAGTGCGGCCCCCCATCAAAGGGATCGATTTGATTCTTGTAGGAAAATCCTATTTTCTTCAGCATGTGAAGAACGGGCTCAGTATCTCTACCCACTTTACCAATTGCATTTCGTGCATCCGCACTTAAAAACGTGGTGTAGATCTTACCCGAGGGAAATAACGAAAAGATAAACGTCTTATCTTTTTGGCACAGTTGATCGGCCTCCCAATAATCCATATTGGTAAACCGACGTCCAATCGCCTCCCACAGCGGTGACCGCCCCTCTTCATTCAAAGGGGGCATCAATTCAGCAAGAATCTTGCGCTTAAAAAGGTTACGGTTCAGCGCCAGAAATAAGAATCGTACGAACGAGATCTGTCGCCCCACTCGGGCATCGCTGTTGCGCTGATCTGGATCAAGCACAAGCCCGCCAATCTCTGACGGTCCGTCGGTATCCGCCTTCAAACGAAGGGTGCCGTGAATGAATCCCGTCTGAATGGTGTCTGAAAATCGCTCTTCGCTTCCAACTTGAAAATAGAAATGCGGACTTCCCTCGGTTCCGTGGCGAGCCGCAATCAGAGATGTTCCAATCACCTTGTGCGAAGAGAGATCTTCGGCAACAAAAATGTATTTTCCATCCAACTTGTCGTCAAGCTGCTCTTTGAACGATGAGCGCGAACGCCGAATCTTCTCGCGAATTGCGGCCTTATCCTTCGTTAAATTAATGAAACCAGGAATCTGTGCAAATCCTTCGAGGGCGTCCACATCTCTTTCCTGAATTTCTCTCAGAAGAATCATACGCACACCCTCTCAATAATCTTCTCGTAGAAACTAACCGCACGCTCGAGTTGCTCAAGCTCGAGTGACTCATTGGGAGAATGGCTCACGCCCTCCCAGGCGCCGGGACCAAATACCGCCACGTCGTAACCCGCTTGAGCAAAAATCGCTGCCTCGGTTGATCCTGATTTCTTTCTCAGCTGCGGCTCAATGCCCGCTTCGTCTAGCGAGTCCAAGCAGTAGCGTAAAAAATCACTCTCTTGTGGAATTTCTAGGCCGTGATTATAGCGTTCACGCACCACCGATAAATTGAGACTCGGAAATTGCGCAGCAAGCTTCTGAATACCTTGCTTCACATGACTCTCAATTTGCTCGGCCATGAGATCGGGCAAAAGCCGGCAATCGAAAAAGAGCTCAAGCTGCGAGACGCCTTGCTTGAGGCGCCCTAGGTTCACAGTCGAAAAATCGGGGCTAAAACTCGGATCGTTCACTCGTGAAAAGTCCTCGCCCATCTTCTGAAAGAATCGGGTCACTTCCCATAAAGACGTTGTAAGGGCATCGGGAAGAAATCGCACACCCGCATCGCCCACTCCGCCCAACTCCACCTTAAAGGCGCGTTCCTTTCCATCCGACTTGACCGTCTCTTTGAAGAAGCGCTTAAAGTCCTCAAACTGATGAGAAGTGAGATAAAACTGAACAAACGACCGATCTGGAACTTGGTTTACATTGTCGCCGCCATCAAAGCGCGTGTAACGAAGCTCAAATCCATTTTCGATGGCTCGATTTAAGAATTCGATCGACTGTTCAATCGCATTCACGCCCAGACTTGGCTCGCAGGCGTGAGCCGAGCGCCCAAACCCGTAAAGGTCAATCCTTCGATTAAACCCACGCGCGTCGCGCTCGACTTGCTGAAACCCAATCACCACCTTAAAAAGAAGCTGACTTTTCTGAGCATGAACCACCTTCAGCTCAGTGGGACTTCCCACAAGAACGTACTTAGGATTTAAGGTGCCAGCCTTCACCAAGTACCGTGCGCCAAACATCCCAGCTTCGCCGCCGCACAGCCCCACCAGATAAACGGGCATCTTTAATTTTCGTTCTCTAAACTTCGCAACAGCATAGAGCTTGGCTAAAAAATCGAGTTTGGTCTCGGCAGCACCCAAACCAAAAATCTTACCTTCCTTGACTTGCGCATTAAAGGGATCGCCGTCCGTCTCAGTCCAATGTTCTTTCAGTCCTGGGCTGACTGTATCCATCTGAGTACAAAGCAGCAGCCCCTTGCGAATTTTTCGATCAACGAGAGGGTCGCCCAAAACACCTATTAAATTAAATTGCCGCTTCGAGTAGCCCTCAAAGGAATGCGTAACTTGCTGAAGATTGACCTTCATGCCGCGATCCTCAAGAAGCGTCTGGCAATAGTTCGCCAGCTCCTCATTGCCGTTGACAGCTTGTGAGTTCAGCCGAATCATCCGTTTCGCTTCTTCGAGCATTCGCTTCATAGTGATACTATCGCCTGTTCAATCAACTTCACGACCGCTTCAATGTCATACTCGCTCATTACGGGAAGGGGCGGCAGCATTCGAACAAAATACGGGCCATGCCCGCAGCTAAATGCTACAACTCCTAAGTCGAACATCTTCACTAAAGTGGCCTTGACCTGTTCCATGGTGCCATCCAGCGGCTGGAATGCAATCATCCCCCCGATGGCGCGTACTTCACGAATCTTTCCGGCGCAGCTGGTTTCCATTAATTTTCGAAGAGCATCAGAAAAATACTTTGACCGCTTTTCGATTTTTCCATCGGGCCCCAAAAAACCCTCAGTTCTGAGCATCTCTAAGGTTTTTCTTGCGGTTCTCAGTGCCGCAGTACTGCCCGAGAAAGTTCCTGC
>CANJNU010000160.1 GCA_947475645.1 Bacteriovoracaceae bacterium
CCATACGGTTTGGAAGATCGAGGAGACCCTGCCTTGGATCAATGCATTTGCGGAGCTTCCACGCCTCTATATCGCCGATGGACATCACCGTTCGGCATCGGCAAGCCGCGCGCATCGAGAACTCGGCACCACGGGCAACACCGAGGCCCATGGCCACTTTTTAGCCGTCGCATTTCCGGCAAACCAACTTCGCATTCTTCCTTACAATCGACTCATTAAGAATTGGGGCACTCTTACCGAGGTTCAATTCCTCGAAAAAGTGAAAGAGCACTTCGAACTACTTCCTACCGAAGAACCCTCCCCACCCCAGGGGCAGTTTGGAATGTACCTCTCAGGTCGGTGGTACCGGCTTAAGCCGATCGCGGACATACCTAAAACAGGCGTCGAATCGCTCGATGTCAGTGTGCTTCAAAATCGACTTCTTTCTCCAATTTTGCAAATTCAAGACCCTCGGTCTGATTCCCGCATCGATTTCGTAGGCGGAATTCGCGGAACCGGTGAACTTGAAGCCCGAGTAAACCGGGGCGAAGCCGTCGTAGCGTTTGCCTGCCATCCCACCACTTTAAACGAACTGATGGAAATTTCGGACGCGGGCGAGATGATGCCCCCCAAGTCAACCTGGTTCGAACCCAAGCTCCGCGATGGCCTGCTCTCGAACACATTTTAATTACTTTTCGGGGCGCCAACGAATTGACGAACCTTCTATTTGACATCAAGCCTCCACTCCTAGAGAATTCGTGAGTGATGATGAAGTTCGATAAAAAAATGAAGAAGTCGTTTTTACAAAAAATGCCCCAAATATTTGCAATTTCCATCACTACGGGAATGGTCGGTTGCGCGGCTACTCCGTCTCCGCGAGACACCCTGAGAGACCCTCTCGACCTCATTTCTTTTCAAGCTCATCAACAAAAGCCAGAGCCCGAGTGGTTGATTCACGAAGCCGCCGTAAAGTTAGACGAGAAACCTTTTCTTGAGAATGAGAAGCCTCTCAATGAAGTTCTCAAAAACAATCTCAACGGACTTGCTCTTCTCTCAGAGAATGATCGAGCAATTCTGCTTAAAGAAGCCAGTCTTGTGGCGCGCGCACGGGGCACCGCGAAGTGCTCGTCGAAGAAACTTCCAGTAGCCGATATCGATCATTCACCCCTTGCGTGGCTTTGCGAAGTTCGCACGCAGATGGTGCAGCTTAAAAAGCAGCGCAAAGACATTCGCGTTCTTGCTTTGCATGATAAAAGACTAAAACGCTCGCATGCTACTGGAATATGGAATAAGGCTTTACGCACGGGCAATATTTCAGCACTGAAGGGCGCTAGCGATTTTGAGATTTCTAGCGCACTTAAGAAAATTCGCTCGCCGAGCGACCTCACGAAGCTCGTTACCGCACTTCAAGCTCATCCAGCATGCCCTCCCGCAGCCGTACTCTCACCGCTGGCTTTTAAGTTTGAAGAGAGATTTCCAGACCCCGAAGCCAAAATTCTTGCAAAGACTTTTTACGAGAGAGCACTGACGTGCGAACCACCGGTGTCGGCTGCGAGAGCCGCTTACCGCTTGGGGATGATTTACGTTTGGGATCGCGAATTTGAGAAGGCCGATACTGCATTTACAAAATACTTTGCCATGCCCGAATTTACGGACTACCGGTCGCGGGTGCTTTATTGGCGCCAATTCATTGCTCAGCAGAGAAACGATCTCAAACTTCGCGATCAACTGCGGGCCGATCTCAAAAAAGAGTTTCCGCTTAGCTTACATCAACTCGTCATTCAACTTGAACAAGTTGACCCCAAAAGTCTCGTTCAGGGCCCTGCACCCCGCGTTCTTTTTAAGTCGATTCTTAAACCCGAGATCAATCACAAACTTCGCTTGGCAGAGGCCCTCCAAACTCAAAACACCCCTCAGGGATTTGACCTGTCTGTCGACGCGCTCGAGACCGTAAGCGAGGCACTTCGCGACGCTGAGCCAGAAGTTCAACTCTACTCAAGCGTATTACTCACTCGGGCGGGCGATACACTTCTGAAGTTTAAGCTGCTTTCCGGCCTTTTTAAAGATCACCCTCAACTCATTCATCCCGAGAGCTTGGGCCTGATGTTCCCTCTCGAACGACTCGATACGCTTCGTATTCACGGAGATCGCGCTAATCCTATACTCATGATGTCGCTGATTCGGCAAGAGAGCGCGTTTAATCCGAAAGCCAAATCACGAGTAGGAGCCCTTGGACTGATGCAGGTTATGCCGAAAACGGCTCGCCGACTCGAAGCGGTTTCTAAAAAATCCTTGATCGAGCCGAAAACCAATATCCGAATCGGCGTTCGCTTCTTCTCTCTCTTGCAATCGCGCTATTCGGGAGAAACCGAACTCTCGCTCGCGGCCTACAATGCAGGCCCTGAGCGTGTCGACAGCTGGAAACAACGCTATCCGGTCGATAATCGTCTTCTTTTCGTCGATCTTATTCCGTTCCGCGAAACCCGAGAGTACGTGGCATCGATTGCAAGAAATTACTATTTTTACGCAACTCTCTATCCTATCGAAGTGCGTGAAGCGGGAGCTGAGGTTCCTCTGCGCAACCCGGCATCGAGTAATAAAGTTTCACTTTTCAAGCTGTTTGGTGGCTGATAGGGTCGCTTCCACTCACGAATGTGGACCCAAGAACTTGCCCAATCCTACACCTCCCTCGCCCACCTTAAAGCTGCGAATCTCGTCAGCTCCGAGGAAGCCGAGCGCCTTACAAAAATTGGGGCCCGCTTTAAAGTTCGAATTACCCCTTATTACGCAAGTCTAATGAGTTCTGATTCTCAATGCCCCATTCGTCTCCAAGCGATTCCCGCATTAGGAGAAGACGACCCCCTCTTGCCCGAATGGGCTATCGCGTTAAGTCAAGAGATCTACCAGCGCAACGAACCCTGGCATCCTGACGCTATCGGCGACGTGGAACACTTAGCCGCCCCCAGAATTACCCACCGTTACGGCAATCGCGCGATTCTCCACCTCTCGTCGATGTGTGCTGTTTACTGTCGCTTTTGCTTTCGAAAAGAGCACCTCAACGACCAAGATCGCGCCCTCTACGATGGAAGCCTCGATCCGGCACTTCACTATCTTACAGAGAACCCAATCATCCGAGAACTTATCCTCACCGGAGGCGACCCTCTCTCACTCACTGATACCGCGCTTGCGCGGCTACTCGAAAAGCTTGCCCACGTTTCGCATTTAAAGGTGGTGCGAATTCACTCGCGAATGGCCGTGACGATGCCCTCACGTCTTACCGCCGAACTCGCCGAACTCTTGGGTCGCGACTGGCCCTTTCAAATTCATTTGGTCAGCCATTTCAATCATCCAAAAGAATGGACACTTGAGGCTAAGGCGGGACTAAAGCGGATCAAAAGAGTAGGAGTCGCTCTTTTAAATCAGAACGTTCTCTTACGAGGAATTAACGATTCGGCCGAGACCCTTCAGGCTCTCTATCAAGGACTCTACGAGGCGTCGGTTCTTCCCTTTTACCTTCATCACCCGGATTGGACTCCAGGCACGTTTCATTTTAGAGTCAGTATAGAGCAAGGGCAGGCGATTATGAGAGAACTTCGTGGACATCTGCCCGGAGCCGCTATTCCTCACTACGTTCTCGATATTCCGCAGGGAAGCGGCAAGGCATCCCTTCTCGACACTCACGTTACGCCTCTCTTTAAATTCACGGAGGGGTCGATTCAAGGAGCGGTTTACGAATTGACCTCACCCGAAACGCGTAGAGGATCTAGAAAAACTCGCTATCTTGACCTTTTCCACTGGCCCTGAAGCTGTTAGTCTTCTGATATGGCGAAAAACGATCAACGAACCTTTCTCAGAGTCAACACGGGCAAAACGCTTGAAGTTCAGCTCAAGTCGGAAGAAAGAACCTACTCGGCCCTTTTGAGCGACTTATCGGTGTATGGCGCAAAGTGCACGGTCACCTCTCAAGACGTGGCGCAATTGAGAATGGGGCAATTACTCAGCCAGATTCGCTTTGAAATAGACGGAAAGTCCGTTGAGACCGCTGCGAAGGTCGTTCGGATTGAACAGGAATCGGGTTCGCGCAAGACTGCAGTGGCCATCGAATTTATCGATCTCCCCAATGATGCCGTTTGGATTCTTTCAGCATTCATCGCTAAAAAGAAGCCCGCTGCTAAAAAGAAGCCCGCTGCTAAAAAGAAGCCCGCTGCTAAAAAGAAGCCCGCTGCTAAAAAGAAGCCCGCTGCTAAAAAGAAGCCC
>CANJNU010000161.1 GCA_947475645.1 Bacteriovoracaceae bacterium
CTGAATATTCCTGACGTTATGAAGTACTTTGCCAATCACCGTAAGCTTGCGGGCTATCCGGACGCCGATTTGATTACGAACGCAGAATTACTCGAGTTGCCAGTCGACATTCTCATTCCTGCAGCGATTGACGGTGTAATTACAAAAGCCAATGTTTCTCGAGTCAAGGCAAAGATCATCGGTGAGGGCGCCAACGGCCCCATCACCTCTGAAGCGATGAAGGAACTCGAAGAGCGTGGCGTATTCGTCATTCCCGACGTTCTCTGTAACGCGGGCGGGGTAATCGTCTCTTATTTTGAGTGGGTTCAAGGCATTCAGAACTTCTTTTGGAGTGAAGCCGAAGTGAACGCAAAGCTTGCCGAAGTGATGGCGAACGCATTCAAAAAGGTGATCGACATTCAGCAGCAATACAAGTGCGGAATGAAGACGGCGGCGCTGATTTCAGGGATTGATCGCTTGAATCGCGCCATGCTGTTACGCGGATTGTTTCCATGAACAAGAAGCTGGCCATTACCTTATCCTGCGGGTTGGCCGGCTGGATGCACACTTCATCTTGGGCATGGGACGTTCACGTCTCGCTTATGCCCAAGATGAACTCCATTCTTCAAGACCCCTCCTTCTCGGCACTCGATCAACCGCTGAATTTGCCTTGTCCGTCTGACGATGAGGCCGAGTACGCGAAGCTGGCCCAAGAGCTGCACCTCAATCCCCATCCTCGCCAGGGCATTAAAGCCATAAGCACTAGCGAATGCAAAAATGGTCAACAGCTCACTACTGGGCGCCAAATCTTAGCGCAGTACTCAGTGGATGAACCTGATTTTGGAATGGATCAAGAACTCCCTGGCGATCCAAGATCCTTCGACCCGGACGGATTTCAAACCTATATGGGCGGAACAACGGGCACGACCAGCCAAGGCTTTCGCCATATGTATTTTGGCGGCTGGCAATTTTGGCACCCGATCAACACATTCCAGGTACCCTTCCAAACGATCGGCTTAGCTCCCTTTCGTGCAGAACTGATGGCAAATAAAGCCAAAGCGTTGCTCCGCGAAGGGCAAACCAATCCCCTGAAAAAGGCTTGGGCGTTTCGTGTGCTCGGATGGTCATTGCACTACGTGCAAGACTTAGGACAACCCTTTCATTCCACCCAAATTCCTCACCTGCGCATGGTGAACTTTGGTTCAATTTTTCACGGCGGCTTCTCCAATCTTGTGAAGGAAACCACTCGAACTATTTCGAATTTTCACTTTGCGTACGAAGAATACAACTTGCTGGCACTGACGAACGAGAATTCTCCTTATGCGGAGTGCATCCAGAATACTGACCAAGTTGCACCTCTGGCGTCGGATCCTTATCGGCAGGAAGCACTCAAGAGCCCCCTCATTTTGGCCGAACGAATTGCAAAGTCGTCGGTCAGGCTAGCTCCTGAAGTGGGGTTAGCTTGTGTCCATTTCTTCGGAGAAAAGCTACTTGAGCCGGGAGTCGACCTTCCCCGTAATGTGGGCACCCCCAACTATGCCGAGATGCTGATTCGCCCTGACCTCGTTCAGTCTCGCGCCGAAATTCACACAGCTACTTGTAAGGCCTTGGCCAACTCGGCTTGGGCATCGCGCGCTCTGATTCAGTGGGTACTTTCGAAATGATCGCCTTTTCAGCTCCTCCGTCGCTCCACATCTACGGACCCATCACCATTCACGCTTTTGGCGTACTCGTGGCAACGGGTGTGCTTCTTGGAATGCAGTTAATTAAAAAGCGGGGCGCTGAGAAGGGCGTGTCTGAAGCCCAACTCGAAACCCTCATGCATTGGTGCGTGATTCCCGGTTTTATCGGGGCTCACGTTTTTGAAATTTTACTTTATCAGCCCGAGCGGCTCAGCTCAGAGGGCATTCTCGTACTGTTAAAGTTCTGGGATGGTCTCAGTTCCTACGGTGGGTTTATCGGCGGATTGATCGGTTTTTTCTACTACGTGAAGAAGACATTTAAGAATCCACCCCTCTTCTATCTCGACCTCATTCTTCAGGGCCTTCTCTTAGGAATGGTGTTTGGCCGACTGGGTTGTACCGTGGCTTTTGACCATCCAGGCGGACTGACCGACTTCTTCCTTGGATTCAGTACTCCCGAAGGAGCGCGCCACAATCTGGGACTCTACGAGTTTCTATTTTTGTTAAGCGTAGTATTGCCCGCGTCGTTTTGGGCTCATCGAAAAAAATTAGGCATGGGGTATCAAACTGCGATTATTTGCGGTCTCTACGCTCCAACCCGGTTTTTACTCGACCTGTTTCGGGCGACCGATCGCTACGACGCCGACGCCCGCTACTTTGGACTCACGCCCGCTCACTATTGCAGCATGGTTCTTTTCGCATACAGCGCGTGGCTTTTTTACAGGCTCAAAAAGGGCGCGATTACTCAAAAGATCGCTTAAGGCCAAGCTCTTTAATTTTAAGCTGAAGTCCCTTGCGAGATAAACCCAGTTTTTCTGCCGCGCGCGTTACGTTGCCGCCTGTTTCGTCGAGAGCCTTTTCAATCAGTGCCCGCTCTACTCCCTGGGTTTGCCGGCGCACCAACTCCTTGAAGTTAGCTGGAGAATCATTCAGCAACTCTCCTACCGGAGTGTCCCCCATACCGAGAGGCAGTGTTGCTGCAACCTCGGGCGGTAGATCGAGAGTTCTGAGAATCGTACCGTCAGTCATCAAAATCATTCGCTCCATCACATTCTCAAGCTGACGAATGTTTCCAGGCCATGAATAGCTTTGTAGACCCAAGAGTGCTGGGGCCGAAATACCGGTAACTGCCTTTTGTAATTTTTGATTAAATTGCTTCAAGAAAAATCGAGCCAAAGTCTCGATATCCTCTTTTCGGTCTCGAAGGGTGGGCAAATGAATGGGCACCACATTCAACCTATAAAACAGGTCTTCTCGAAAGCGTCCTGCCTTCACTTCTTCTTCTAAATTCCGATTCGTGGCGGTAATAATTCGAACATCAACTTGAGTGGTCGAAACCCCCCCCACGCGCTCAAATTCCTGCTCTTGTAGCACTCGCAGCATTTTAACCTGCATTTCAAGCGGCATCTCGCCCACTTCATCTAAGAACAGAGTTCCTTCATGAGCCAACTCAAAACGCCCCGGTTTAGAACTTACTGCTCCGGTAAACGCGCCCTTCTCATACCCAAAAAGCTCACTCTCAATCAAGGATGAAGGAATTGCAGCACAATTCACTTTAATGAAGGGCTTCTTTACGCGATCCGAGTGTCGATGAATCTCGAATGCGACAAGCTCCTTGCCCGTGCCACTCTCTCCATAAATCATTACCGTAGACGGAGATGCTGCAATTTTTGAAATGACCTTAAAAACGTCCTGAATCTGCTGACTATTCCCCACCATCGAAAACTCAGAAAACGAAGGAGAGTCGCTTTGAACCGAAAATCCCGGCTCCTTGCGTCTCTGTTGATGAGTAGTGACGGCTTTACGTACAATGGCGAGTAGGTCAGTCTGATCGAACGGCTTCGTAACGAAGTCGAAGGCTCCTCGCTTAAGAGCAGAAACGGCTGCCTCTACCGTTCCAAACGCGGTCACAATTACAACGGGCAATTGAGGGTAGTACTTTTTACAATGTTCTAAAACCTCCATACCGCCCACATTGGGCATATAAAGGTCGGTAATCACGGCATCAATTTCCTCGGCGTCCATCGACTCATCAATTGCCCGTAATGCCTCTCTCGAATCATTAAAAGTCAAGGCTTCGTAGCCCGACTTTTCGAGCATGGCACTTACCACAAACGTAATATTCTTCTCGTCATCGACGACCAATACGCGACCCGAGGTTTTTGGATAGTTTTGACTCATTTCTTTACCTGATCCTCAATCGGCTGAAGAGCCGATAATACTACTGAAAAGCGGGTAAATCTGCCCTCTTCTGAGGAGACTTCAATTCTACCGCGATGTGCTTCAACAATTTTCTGTGAGATCGAAAGCCCCAACCCTGTTCCACTCGGCGATGTCGTAAAAAACGGAATAAATAGCTTATCGAAATTCTCTTTCTTAATTCCAATACCCTGATCCTCGACCGATAAGAACGCCTCGGCTGATTTTCCGCCGCCCTCGCGCTCTACCGTCACCTGAATACGCCGACTTACCTCGTTGCCCTGCAACTCCTTCTCTTGAATCGCCTTAGCCGAATTCTGAATAAAATTAATCAATACTTGTTGAAGCTGCTCAGCGGCCCCTTGAACC
>CANJNU010000162.1 GCA_947475645.1 Bacteriovoracaceae bacterium
GACCGCATTAAGAATGTAACTTAAGTTCCCACGCAACTTCCACTTCGCCATTTCGAATCAGTCCTTTCGGAGGATTCGGAAACGGTCCAGCTTTTCTAAATGCGTCCACAGCCACATCATCCAACTCTTCTGTGCCCGACGGGCTGAGTACTTGAACGCGTTTCACATCACCCGTCTCGCCCAAAACAACTAGAACGCGGGTAACGTGCTCTTTCTCGGAGGCCAGGTGACGGCCCTGCCTCACAAACTTTGTAAGCGCCTGCCGGAGCAAGCCCTTCCACTCGCGCTCAAGGCGCTCACGAATTCGCTGATGATAACCAAAGAATGAATATTCGCGAGTATTGAGAGCAGTTTGCTCACCCTCTCTCATTCCATTCATCTGATCACGCGCATCCTGACCAGGTTGTACCCAGTCCGGCTGAGATGCCGCGACTGCGCGCTCGATCTCTTTCTGCTTCGAGAGAACGGGAATGCCGAGGTTACCGAGCGCAAGTTTAGGCGGGGCCTTCACCTCATCGTTCGCTTGTCTTGCGGGCTGTGCCGATTGTGGGGGTCTCGCCGCTCTGGCGCCCACATGCATTTGTGTTTCCTTTGAAACCGTCTGTCGATCCACCACACGCGTTTTCTCGCCCAAGAACGCATCGGGTGCTGGGATATTTGAAATCTTCCCTGCGTCACTTTGAACCACCTTGCGACTCTTATCATCCGCATGTGTTGGGGCCACCGGCACAGGCTTTGAGGGAAGTGTGGTAATCCACACCAACTCCTTTCGCCTTTCTCTGCGAACCGCAGTTTCAAGGAAGGACGCCCCCACGAGCAAGAGCAGCGCGTGGAAAAATACTGAGAACAAAAACGAATTCTTAATACTGCGTACTCCTAGAGGAAAGGTAGCATTCACCTCTAGAAAATCGGAACTATTCGTTATCTTCTTTAAAGAAATCAATCGCCGCTGGAGCCGCTACTTTGCCGCCTGCTCGAGGCATCAGGGTGGGCTGAGTTCCCTCAATAAAGGCCTCTTTAATGGCTTGCGACGAGTTCGGCGACAAGGGCTTGCCGGTATTCGGATCAATGCTGACGAACACGACACCAGGAGGGACTGAGAAATCTTCATCCGGATACATTTTGACGGCGTTCTTCATGAAACTTAACCAAATCGGAAGCGCAGCTTTTGCACCTGTTTCGTTGTGGCCGATTGATTTTTGACCATCAAATCCGACCCACACCCCTGTTACCACGTGCGGAGTAAAACCTATAAACCAGGCGTCAATCGAATCACTGGTGGTTCCAGTCTTCCCTGCGGCGGGCCGATTCAGTGCCTTTGCTTCATGGCCAGTTCCGTAGTTAATCACTTCCTTCATAAGATAAGTCATCACGTACGCAACACGAGGATCAATCACCTGATCGGAATCGTTCGCGGGCGGGTACTTAGGCAACTCGACACGATCGAAAGGCGCGGTCTTCTGTTTTTCGTCGAAGAGGGTAGAAAATACAGGCGAATTGGGCAAATTTCCCAACTTGCTCTCTTCAAGAGTTTTTCCTTCACGGTCGAGCACCTTAGAAATAAAAACCGGACTCACCTTGCGGCCCCCGCGAGGAAACACCGCGTAGGCCTTGGTCATTTCAAAGAGCGAAACGCCTGCGCTTCCCAAACAAATGGATAGGTCGCTGGGAAGGCGGCCCTCAACTCCTAAACGCTTTGTGAAGTCAACTACGCCAGACACCGTAACCGCCTGAGCAATCTTAATGGTGGGAATATTTCGTGACTTAATAAGCGCCTGCCGAAAAGTCGTATCTCCATAGAACTTCTCTTCGAAATTACTGGGCTTCCACTTGCCGTTTTCACCGTCATTATAAACCAGCGGCGAATCTACAATAATCGATGCCGGGGTATATCCCTTCTCGATTGCAGCTGCATAAACGAGTGGCTTAAACGAAGAACCCGGCTGCCGCAGCGCTTGCGTTGCACGATTGAATTCGGAAGCTTCAAAGTCAAAACCACCCTCCATTGCGAGTATCGCTCCGGTTCGCGCTTCGACCGACACCAAGGCGGCCTGAACTTGGGGTTCCTGCTCAAGCTGCACAATAACCGTGTCGCGCTGGGTTTTCGCGCCCTTCACGTCGTCAACCAACCGCACCAACACAACGTCGCCCGGCTGTAGAACGCGCGACGGTAATGTGGGTTCTCCCCGCGCAGGCACCGGCGCCTTTTCATCCTTAATTGGATGCGCCCACTTCATTCGTTCAAGAGGGAGTTCGGCATTCACCGCGCCAATCATTAAGCGGGTGAGTTTTCGTTGATCGTCCACGGCCGTAACGACTGCCTCATACAGCTCGCCACTCTCCAGAAGCTCTGCCTCATTATTAATGCCCATCGATTTCACGGCTGCGTAGGGATCGAGCTTTCCCTCGGGTGAAAACATTTGAAAGTGAATCCGGCGATCAATCAGCGCCGTTCGACCATCGGCAAGAAACCTGGCTACTTCGTCCGGAGTCTTTAGGCTTCTTGACGGTCCACGAAATCCAATTCGCTTATCCACCTGCAAGAGTCCCTCTCGTACTGCCACGCCGGCTGTACGAGCCAAACTAGGCCGTGTGGGTAAGTGCACGCTTAGCCCACCCTCGTATACAGCCGTCTCACCATAGGCTTCAACCAGGTGCCGACGCACTTGCTCAACTAGATAGGGAGCATACTTTCGATTCACATCTTCGTCGTGATAAAGTCGAATCGATTGAGCACGGGCCTCTGCATACTGTGTTTGCGAAATATAATGATTCTCCAGCATTCGACGAAGTACATAGAGCTGCCGTTCTTTCGCCTTCTTAGAGTTGATGATGGGACTATATTTCCCCGGCGCTTGCGGAAGTCCGGCAAGAACGGCGGCTTCAGCAATACTCAGTTCAGCGGCCTGCTTCCTAAAATAGGTCTTCGCGGCAGACTCAATTCCATAGGCGCCATGCCCTAGATAAATCTGATTTAGGTAGAGAAATAAGATCTGTTGCTTCGTTAAATTGTGCTCAAGTCGATTCGAGAGAATGAGCTCCTTAACCTTTCTTCCAATGTTTCGTCCTCGCTCTCCCTCTGGAAGCATCGACTTAGCCACTTGCTGCGTAATTGTGCTTCCGCCTTGAACCACATGGCCTGCGCGAAGATTTGCTAAGGCCGCACGTAGCATACTCGTAATATTGACGCCCATGTGTTCAAAAAAACGGTCATCTTCTGCAGAAATAAATGCGCGAACCACCACGTCAGGTATTTTGTCATAAGGAATAACGAAGCGTCTTTCCTTATAAAACTCTCCCATTACCGGAGGCGCTTCTCCCGCCTCTGCCGATCCGTAAATACGCGTTACCACCAGGGGGCGATAATCATTCACGGTCATAATTTGAGGCAATTTGGTCGAGAACTGCCAGAAAAGCCCGCCCAATAGAGCTCCGCCCAATAACACCGCGCCCATCGACATCATTAAGAGCGTTTTAAATATCCAAGTCGCATCTTTATGCTTTTTCGTATGCTTTTTCGTATGCTTTTTCGTCTCTACAGTCATGGTGTGGCGATCTTTCGTAGTTCGGTAATCACGGCTTCGGTAGCTCGCTTACCTTGAAAAATGGCGTCGGTTCGATTGCCAAAATCGAGCGGTCCGACCGATTGAACCTTGGGGCGAATAATAAAATCAGCATCCGCGAACTCAGTGGCGGAGGCAATTGCTTTTTCCTGGCGCTCATCCTGAAGACTCACGACCACCACGGGGCCCCAGCCTCTCTCTTTTGCCTCGGCCTTCGCTTCGGAAATGGGGAAAGGACGGCGTTTTGCAACGCTTTCTCCCTCTCCCAAAAACTCATCACTTACCGTCGCTGCCGTAAGGGCTGCGGAGAGCAACCCGCTCTGAACCCACTTTACCTCTTGCTGTGCTCGAAAGTACAAGCCCGCACGCATGGGTACGGCCGCTTGTTCGATTAACTTTCCGCTCAAAATTTTATCGAGCACAGCACTCAATGCGCGGCTATCGCGGCGAAGCTCTTTCTCGTTTGAGAAGACGCCCTTGCCCTGCAAAAATACTTCTTCTTTAAGTTGTAAGAGCGCCCAATCCAGAGAGTTCACCTTACCCGATGCGGCGAAAATGCCTCCAATAAGCGCACCCATCTCAGTGCCATAAATCGCGGCGACAGGAATCTTTGCACTGACCAGCGCTCGAATTACGC